>CAZGUL010000087.1:0-9559 GCA_964529055.1 uncultured Spirochaetaceae bacterium | reverse complement strand
GACGAGGCCGTCCGGCTGGAAATGAAAACCGACGCCTCCGTCGTGGAAACCCAGGCGCGGAGGGCCGGCCTCGTTTCGGGGATGAGGACCGCGGACATGTTCTGCGGCGCCGGCGTCACCACCGCGATTCTGAGCGGGATCGCCGCGCCGGCCGGGACGGTGGGAGTGGACGGCTCGGAAGAACGCATCCTTCACGCCCGGGAAAAGCACTCGGGGCCGCGCACGAGCTTCGTGCACCGGGATATCCGCTCGGACCTCACGGACCTGGGGGAATTCGATTTCGTCTGGGTGAGGTTCGCCCTGGAGTATTTCCGGGAAGAGGCCTTTTCCATCGTCCAAAACCTCTCATCCGTGGTGAAGCCCGGCGGTATTATCTGTCTCATCGACCTGGACCACAACTGCCTCAACCACTTCGGCCTGCCCGGGAGGCTGGAAAACGCCATCAGGGTATCCATCGCGCAGCTCGAGGAAAAAGCGGACTTCGATCCCTACGCCGGCAGGAAGCTCTATTCCCACCTGTACCGCCTGGGATACCGGGACATCCGGGCCGACGCCGGGGCGCACCATCTGATCTACGGGCCCCTGCGCGACTCGGACGCCTACAACTGGGTCAAGAAGATAGAGGTCATCTCCCGAAAAATCAGGATCGACATTCCGGGTTACGCTTCCGCGGAGGAGTTTCTCGAGGATTTCAAGCGTCATTTCTCCGAACCCGGGCGCTTCACCTATACGCCGGTGATATCGTGCTGGGGCCGCAGGGCGCCGGCGTGAAGATTTTTCCCGTCGGTTCCGGCTGAGGCGGCGTCCGCCCCCTGGTCTTTCAGGAAATCGAGAAAGGCGTCCACGACCCTGGCATCCAGATGTTTGCCCCTTTCGGCATGGAGCGCCCGGATCGCGTCCTCGTACGGCATCGGGTCCCGGTAATGCCTCTTCGCCGTTATGGCCTCGAAAAAATCCGCGACGGCGATGATCCGGGAACCCAGCGGGATTTCCTCCCCCTTCAGGCCCCGGGGGTACCCCGAGCCGTCCATCCTTTCGTGATGCGCCCCGGCGATCGAGGGGACTTCCCTGTAAATGCCCTCGAAGCTGATCTGGCTGAGGATCGATTCGGTTTTTTCCACGTGGGTCTTGATTTCCTCCCTCTCGTCGTAGGACAGGGGTCCGGCCTTTTTCAGGATCGAATCCTGGATGCCGATCTTGCCGTAGTCGTGCAGCTGGGAGGCGACCCGGATCATCTCCGTGTATTCCCGGCTGAGCCCCATTTTCCGGCAAATTTCGACCGAATACTCGGTGACCCGTTCGGAATGGCCGGCGGTGAGAAAGTCGCGGGCGTCGATGCTCGCGGCGAGGGTCCGCAGGACCGAGCGGAACTGCCGCTCCTGCTCCTCGATCAGAAACGCGTTGTGAATGCTGATGGCGATTTCCGGCGCGATCCCCATCAGCAGGTTGATGTCGCTCTGCAGGAGCGGCCGCTTGGACCGGACGTTGTCCACCGCGAGGATGCCGAGGCAGTCGTCCTCGAACACGATGGGGACGCAGATGAAGGACTTGCCGCCCATGGCCTTGACGAATTCCAGGCTCCGGGTGGAGAAGTCGTTCCTGATGTCGTCCACGTCGTTGATCAGGAAGGGCCTCCGGAGCTTGTACGCCACGACGAAGATCCCCCGGGAATCGGGATTGTCCAGGTGAAAACCGGTGTTCTTCAGAATGCCGAGCTGCTCGCCGGCGTAGCCGAAGCCCGTGCGGTACTCCAGCCGGGTCTTTTCCCGGTTGGCCAGCAGGATGAGGCCCCGGTCGTAATCGAGCCTCTTCTTGAGGACCTCGCCGATGCCCTCCAGGATGGAATCGATCTGGATCTGCTTGCTGATGGTCTGGCCGATCTCGTTGATCATCAGCGCGTGGTTGTAGCTGACGCTGACGTTTTCCAGCAGCCGGTCCGATGTGGACCGAAGGTTCTCGATGGAGGCGAACAACTCGCGCCTGACGAGCTTTTCGCTGTACAGCACAACCACCAGAAGGACCCCGATGACGACGGGAATGGAAAGCTGAAACGCCTCGGGCGACAGCAGAAGGCGCGAAAGGCCGATGGCCGCCGCGGCCGCGGCGAACGATACGTTCCGCACCGTGCGCCAGACCGCCGCGGGGGAGTTCTGCCAGGAGATGATGTACCTGCAGCACTTTCCGCCCTCGAACATGCACTCCGGGTGTTCTATCTTCGGCAGCCGGTAATTGAAGAGCCGCAGGATGGCCTCGAAATACCCGATCCGGTTCTCGCATTGGTACGGCTTTTCGTGCGTTCCTTCATAGGGAGTGACTTTGATTTCAATTTCATTCCTGCCGATTCTTTTGGATTCGTATTTTGTGGACCGGGTATAAGATTTCGTGATTTTCTCGGCCATCTCGAAAACCTTGGCCGGTCCTACGAATCCCAATAAATATTTAGTTATGGTCGTGAAGGTTTCCGGCGAAGCCGTAAAGCGTCCCGCTTCCTTGGCGAAGTGCGGATTGCCGGTCAGTTTGTTGACTTTCTCCATGAAACGGTCCACCTGGCTCTGGGTGAACCAGTGACTCTCGTCCTCGACCTGATACGATTCCATGCCGGCGTATTCCAGCAATTCGGGAATGTTAATGTAATTATATCTTCTGCGAATCAGCTTTATGCATGTGTCAATAATTGAACTATTGTAAAGCTCCGGCTCCCTCGTTTCCGGGGCCGCCTTTTTTTCCTTAGCCATGAGGTATCCTCTTGAACGTGTTGCGGACGGACTTGAAATACCCGTCCAGGAACTGAAGGTTCAGCACCCAGAGGGTATACTTCTTTTCGAACGGCAGGGAGCGGCTTTCGGCGTATTCGGAGGGAAAAACGAGAAGCGGCAGATCGTCGCGGCCGTAATGCCTGCGCAGGTGGAGCGCGGCGGATTTCAGGGTCTGGACGGACAGCCCGTCCGGGTCCAGCACGAAGGCGTGAACGGAGCTCGTCAGATTGGACAGATTGAGTCCCAGGTCCGAGAGCGTCACCATGAAAACGGCCTTCAGCGAGTCGTCCTGCTTCAGGGCGAAGAGATGGAGCTGCCGCTTGAAGCCGTGTTTGAGGTACTCCGCGGAAAGCTCGTCGCCCTTTTTTTCGTCGACCTTCAGGTCCAGGGCGTCCAGCATGAGACCGCCGGAATAACTTTCGTAAAACCGTTCCAGCTCCTTCAGGTCCGCGGGTCCGGCGGGAAACATCTGGTAGGGGACGGTGTCCTTCCCGTGCTCGTCGGAAAGGTGCAGGTACGCGAAGGTGTCCAGGGAAGCCCCCTTCGGGTTTCCGATGTCCTTGGCCACCCCGCCGAAGACACGGTTCGGGAACCGGTTGTCCGGCCGGAAGTAGCAGATGACGAAATCCATGTGGGTGGAATGGAGCGTGTGGAATTCGTTGACATAGGAGCCCACCTGGTCGAGGACCTCGAGGCCCGCCATGATGGGGCCCTTTTTCGACGCGGCATGGTGGTGTATGAGCCACGAGTTCGAGTAGAAGCGGATCATCGACATGTGGCCGAACAGGCTGCCCCGGTCCTGAAAGACGAAATGCCGGGCGATGGACGGGCTGTTGAGGTACAGGTTTTCGTATGTCCTCTTGAACTCGTCCTTGTTCGACTGCAGCGCCGCGTACTTCGACGGATAGATGAAGCCGGACTCGAAAAAGAACTGCCAGAGGGCGTCCATGTCCACCTGGTTGCAGACGTAGGATTTCGGGTTCGTCGCCTGGTGCAGGAGGGCGGACAGCCGCGCCTGGTCCTGGATGTTCATGTCCAGAAGGGCGATGCCGCACTTCACGGACGCGTCCCCGTGCTCGGACGGCAGCACATTCCGGTAAAGCACCTGGGCCGAGCAGGAGATGACGAAATTGCCCGCGATTTCGATCGAAATCTGGGGGAGGATCAGGCCGGCGGGCAGAACGGAATTGCTGTAGGATTCCTCCACCGCAAGGCCGGAACTGGAAATGTCCGTGGCGTGCAGGAAAACCCGCTTCTCCGTCAGCGGATGCCGGAAGCTGATGTTCGGCGCCGGCACCGTGTGGTGGCGCAGGCTGCGATACTCCTTGGCTTTATACCGGCGTATGCAGCTCGAGCGGGGGGCCAGAACGTACATGCGGGGCGACTCGGACCAGGACTGGCGCAGGATCGTGCATTCCCCGGAGTACAGGAGCCTGCCGTCCTTCTCGAACAGAGCGTTAACCGGCTCACCGGAATTAATCCACTGGAAGGACTGCCCCGCAGGACCATCCAGCGCGACCTGGAACGACGCCGCGCTGAAGTCGACCAGCCGGCCCGCGAACATGACCCCGTTCTGCAGGATCCTGGCCGCGACGCCCTCCGCGTGGTGGCGGGTCACTCCCCGCCGGCTTTTTTCGATCCCGTACTCCGGCAGGACGAAACGGATTCCCTCCGGAGTCATTTCCTGGACGTCGGTGACGACGATTATGTGTTCCCGGCCGTCTGAGATCAGGAAGTGGTCAAACTCGTAATTCGCCCTTTCCTGGACCGGCGGAACATCGCCCGTCCAGCGGCAAAAGAAGGAATCCTCCTGGCAGGCGTCGGGCAGCGCGGGGTACGAGGTCAGGTTGCCGTATTTTCTGTGCCGGAAATTGACGAAGACGGGCTTTTCCTGAAAATTCAGGAAGTTAAGGTTGTTGATGAGGTCTTTTCGCTTAACCCTGCGGCCTTCCGTCGTTTCTTTTTCCGCCGAAATCGCCGGGCTCTGTCCGTCGGGAATGACTTCCAGGTTATCCTCACGCACCCGTTATATCCTTATGCTATTCAAAGAGAAGAGGACGCTTTCTATCCTCTTCTTCGGCTGGATTATATCACAGTGAAAGCAATTTTTGTATTTTTCCCGGCTGGGCCCAGTTCATCCCCCCCAGGGTTCCGAAAGCCCGGAGATACCGCTCCACCCGCCCGTCCGAAAGCCTGTCGAAAACCCGCAGGCAGTCCTCCCGGGACGAAAAGGTCATTCCGCACTGCAGGGCCTGGTTCGCCTGCCAGCGGCCGGGGAAGATTTTCGGCCGCCACTCCCTCCGGCCGTAGGCTTCCCAGAGGATCTTCCACTCGCCGAAGCTGTAGGGACCCACGCCGAGGAGGGCCCAGTAGCAGCCGCCCCGCATGTTCGACCGGAGAAGAACACCCTTGCGGTTTTCCAGCCGCGTTTTTTCTCCCGCCAGGTAAGCCTCCACGAGGGGTTCCCGGCGGACTTCCTCCGGCGTCAGGGGTTTTCCGTCCCTCCGGTACGGAAGAAAAACCCATTTCCGGGGAACCGGGGTCTCTTCCCGGAAATTCTCCGCCGTCGCAAGGGGAAAAACGTAATTTTCCGGCAGCCGGACCCCGCTTCGGCGGCTGTTGGCCAGCACGCAGCCTCCGGCCTCCGTCCCCGGCGCGCCTCCGTCCCCGGCGCCTCCGTCCCCGGCGGCGGTTTTGACATCGAAAAAGAACACATCGTTGGCCCCGCAGGTGTTGACGCCCTGCCGCGGCCGCGATAAAAGCCGGACCGGGACCGGTTCCCATCCCTCGGGTAGCGGAGCCTGAGCGGGGTTTTCCGCCCCGGTCCGGGACAGGAGGGCGGCGCAGTACCGGGTCGCGACGCCGGGAAAGACTTTTTCGCCCGTCAGGTCGATTATCCGCTCCGCCGAAAGGCAGGCCCCCCCGGCGCGGCCGCCCAGGAATCCCGCGTTGGCCCCCTGGGAGGCGAAAAGTGACAGGGGAAGAAAGAAAACCGCCTTTCCCCGGGGACGGAGGTTGTCCGCGAGGGCCTTCGCCGCCACCAGCCCGGCGATGTCCGCCCGGGAATTCCCCAGGAGGGCCTTCCGCCGGGTTTCCACCAGTCCGTAAGCGAGAAATTTTTCCTTCAGCGGGCCTTTGTATGCAGCCGGGAGATCGGCGAAGGTCATCCAGGGCGGATTGCCGAACAGGATGTCGCAGACCGGGAGCCGGTCCGGAGGAAGGAAAAGGAAATCGCCCGCCGTCAGGTTGTCCGCCGGGACGACGATGCCGTGGGACTTCCTCATGCGTTCCCGGAAGGCCGCGATGTGACGCGCCTCCAGGTCGACGCCGTAAAGCCGGTCCGCCGGAAGCCCGGCGGCCGGGACTCCCGCCGCGAGGCCCTCCAGGACAAGGGCTTCCAGCAGCACTCCGTCCCCCATGGTCGGGTCGAAAACCGATGCGCCGTCCAGCCAGGGCCGCAGGAGGCCGAACTCGCGAACGGCCCAGCGCGCCCACGGCAGAGGCGTGAAAATCCGGCCGATTCCTGCCACCTCAAGCGCCTCCGTGGTCAGTATTTCGCGAGGATCTCCAGAATGCGGTCCCTGCCGACCGTCAGGATGAAGGCGGCGAGCCGGGGGCCCCGCTCCTTCCCGACCAGGACCCGGTATATCTCCACGAAAAAGGCCTTGGGTTCGATGCCGGCGGAGCCGCAGACGTCGTAAACCGCCTCCCCGAGGGATTTCTCGTCCAGCGACGGAAAACGCTCCTCGAGAATTTTCCCGAGGGCCCGGATCGCCGCGCGGGCCCCGTCGGAAACCTCCACGGGGGCGTCCTCCGTCCCCCGCAGGGCGAAACGGAAGTCCTCGGGGGCGAACCGGGATATCCAGTTCCATGCGCAGACCGCGCGGGTCCGCATCCTCTCCCGTTGGGTGTGATCCATATCCGGGAGCGCGTCCAGGGTCTTTTCGATGTCCCCGCCGTTGATCTGCAGAAGGTTGCACAGGTGGCGGAAGGGCACCTGGTACGGCATCTTCTCCGGCGCCCTTTCCACCTGGGACAGCTCGTAGATGCGCTTTTCCTTTTCCCGGCGTTTCTCGTCCGCCGGCTCCGCCCCGTAATAGATCCGTTCGGTTTTGTCGTAATCCTCGTAGATCTTGATGACGTCAAGATCGAAGGAGATGGCGAATTCCGTGTTCGGCCGGGTCCCGGCGAACAGGTACCGGGTGACCTCCGGGGTGTAGACCTCCAGCACGTCCTTCAGGTCGATGACCTCCCCGGAGGACGAGGAAATCTTCCCCCCCCTGCCCTTGATGCTGATGAAGTCGTACTGGAACGTCACAGGCGGTTCGTGATTATAAATCCGTCTCACCACTTCCCGGGCCGTGTCGAAGGAGCCGCCCTCCGAGTGGTGGTCCTTGCCCGCCGGCTCGAAGTCCACGTCCTCATGGGCCCAGCGCATGGGCCAGTCCACCCGCCACGGAAGCTTCGCCAGGGCGGTGGCGCGCAGGTCGACGGTTTCACGCCGTCCGCAGGACTCGCAGGAGTATTCAATTCCGTAGGCCCCGTCCCACGACAGGACCTCCGTCGTGTCCCTGCTGCAGCCCCCGCAGAACACGGACACCGGCTTCCAGTCCTCCCCGAGGGGCTCGGTCCGGTGGGCGTCCAGAATCGCGCGTATTTCCGCGGTCTTCCCGAGGGCGGCCTTAATCTCTTCCGCGTACTCCGACGCCCGGTAGCGCCGCGCCTGGTACAGGTATTCCGGGTGGATTCCCACCTTGTGCAGTTCCCTCTCCACATCCACCTCGTGGTGGCGGGCATAACTCTCCTCCACCCCGTAGGGGTCCGGCACCAGGGTGATGGGCCGGCGCAGGTGGGCGACCAGCATGTCCTGCCGGGGCATGTTTTTCGGCACCTTGCGGAAAACGTCATAGTCATCCCAGGAATAGATGAAGCGGACCTTTTTGCCGGTCTCCCGGAGGGCCCGGACGACCAGGTCGACGGATATGATTTCCCGGAAATTGCCGATATGGACCGTGCCCGACGGGGTGATGCCCGACGCGCAGACGTAAACGTCTTTTTCGCCCTTCTCGCGGACGATTTTCGCTGCGTTGATGTCCGCCCAGTGGGACGGTACGGATTGCGGTGTATTCATGGAGGGAATTATACGGAAAACGCGGGGATTGGCAAGGCAAGGACGGAGCAGCCGAGGCCGGCACGGGCGATAATTTTTGATTTGACAGCCCGCGAGGCGGGGGTCTAAAATATTTGTATACAATATCTTGGCCGCAAGGAGGTTATATGAGCGACCATGCAAAGGACATGAGGTACAGCGCCTATCGGCTGCCGCCCGACAAATTCAAGGACGCACCCGTCACCCTGGGCGAACGCCTGAAATACATCGGGCCCGGCATCATCGTCACCGCGTCGATCGTCGGCAGCGGCGAGCTCATCGCGACGACCACCCTGGGAGCGCAGGCGGGGTTCATCACCCTGTGGACGATCATTCTGAGCTGCGCGCTCAAAATCATCCTCCAGCTGGAAATGGCGAAGATGGCCATCACCACGGGCAAGCCCGCCCTGCAGTTCTGGGACGGTCTTCCCGGACCGCGGCTCATCGTCGGCTGGGCCGTATGGGCATGGTTCATCCTGCTGGCCACGAAGTTCATCCAGTTCGGCGGCATCATGAGCTCCACGGCCCAGAGCGTCCAGATCGCGATCCCGGCCTTCAACGTTCCGGTGGGGGCCATCCTGGTGGCAATCAGCGTCATGGTCCTGCTGGCCTACGGGAAATACAAGGTCATCGAGAAGGTTTCGGTGATCCTCGTGTTCGCGTTCGTCATCTTCACCATCGGAATCGCCGTCATCACGATGTTCAGCAAGTACGCTTTTTCCTTTGCCGACATCCTGGGAGGTCTCACCTTCCAGCTCCCGGCGGAAGCGGCTTTCGCGGCCCTCGCGGCGTTCGGCATCACCGGCATCGGCGGCGACGAAATCGTCCAGTACACCTACTGGTGCGTCGAGAAAGGCTATGCGGCCAACACGGGCGTCAACGACAAGTCCGCTGCCTACTACAAGCGGGCGAAGGGCTGGTTCAACGTCATGTACGTGGACGCCACCGTCGCGATGATCATCTACACCGTGGCGACCCTGGCCTTCTACGTTCTCGGCGCGGCGGTCCTGCACGGCCAGGGCAAGGTCCCCGGCGGAATGACACTGGTCAAGACCCTGAGCACCATGTACACCGAGATCATCGGTCCCGGAGCCCTGTGGTTCTTCGCCATCGGCGCCTTCGCGACCCTGTATTCGACCCTGGTGTCCTGGACGGCGGCCAACCAGCGGATCGTGGCGGACATCATGGCCCGGATGAAGCTCATCGACTTCGAGAACGAGCGGCAGGTCGGCAAGGTCATCATGGTGTCCGGCATCGTGCTTCCGGTCATCTACACGGCCATGGCTCTGCTCTTCAAGGCGCCGGCCTTCATGGTGCAGATCGGAGGATGGGGAACGGCGTTCATCCTGCTGGTCATCATCTACTCGAGCTTCTATCACAGGTACAAAATCCTGCCGAAGGAACTCGCCCCCGGCAAATTCTACGACGCCTTCCTGTACATCGGTTCCGCCGCGATCCTGGTCGTGGCGTTCTATTCGATTTACGTGCTGGTCAAGTAGGAAAGCCTGCCGGGAAACCGGCGGCGAAAAAAGCCCGGCTCCGTGCCGGGCTTTTTTATTTCTTTTCCAGGATGATCTTGGCGTCCAGCACGAGCCACCTGCCGGAAGCGAAGACGACGGGATTCAGGTCCATCTGGGACATGAGGGACTCCCCT
>CAZGUL010000086.1:4149-9684 GCA_964529055.1 uncultured Spirochaetaceae bacterium | reverse complement strand
CCGCCATGAAGGCCACCAGGGTCTTCCCCGAGCCCACGTCCCCCTGGAGCAGGCGCGCCGCCGGGTGGTCCGCCCCGAAGTCCGCCCGCAGTTCCCGGAGGCAGGTTTCCTGGTCCGCCGTGAGCCGGAAGGGGAGGGCGGCGGCGAGTTTTTTCCGCAATCCCTCACCGTAGGTCCGGGGGGTCCGCACCGAGGCCTTCCGGAGGAGGGCCCGGCGGACCACCTGGATCTGCAGGAAAAACAGTTCCCGGTACGCCAGGCTCCGGCGGCCCGCGGCGGGCTCCTCCGCGGTTTCCGGCAGGTGGACCGCCCGCAGGGCCTCCGGGAGCGGAAGGAGCCCGCGGGAACCCGTCAGCGACGCGGGCAGCTCGTCCCGGAGGTGGGCGCCGAACTGCTCCCAGGCCTGGCGGAGAATCCGGCGCATGAATTTCTGCGACAGCCTCCCCGCCAGGGGGTAGACCGGAAGCACGGCGGAAAAGAGGCCGGGATTTTTGCCGGCCTCCTCCATCTCGAAGGAGGTGCTCTGCAGCCGTCCCCGGTTCAGGGTGAAGACTCCCGCCAGGTCGACCCGCATTCCCGGCGGGAACGAGCGGGCCAGGAAGGCCCGGCCGAAGCACACGAGCTCCGCGGCGGAGGTTTCGTCCCGGACGAGGATTTTCAGGGTGCGTTTCGCCCCGAATCCGAAGTACTCGTGGGCGTCGATATGGGCGGTGGTGTTGACCTTTTCGCCCCGCAGGGCGGCCGAAAGCGGGCGCTTCGCGCTGCGGTCCTCATAGTCCCGGGGCAGGTGCAGCAGAAGGTCCGCCACGGTCCCGGCCCCCAGGGCCAGGAGGTCGCGGGCCGCCGCGGGACCGACCCCCCTAAGCCGGGACGCCGGAACCCCGAGTTCCGCGAGGTACATGGCCTAGAAGGGCATCCTCTGCAGCATCGTCACGAGCCTGCCGGCGAGGAACCCGCCGAAAACGCGCACGGCGAAGAGCGCCGCGCCGCCGACGAGGAGCCCCTTCAGGTACGTCACGCCGCGGCCGCCCATGAGCTTGTCCGTGATGGGGAACAGAACCGGGTGCAGGATCATGTCCAGGGTCCGCCAGAACGGGCTCGCCGAGTTCAGCCGGGCCAGGATGCCGAAGGCGCGGATCGCGATGAGGACGATGAACAGGAACAGGAAAAAGGCGGCGGCGGACCACACCGCCGACACGACAAGGGCCAGCACCAGGCCCAGTGTTACGCGGCCGAAGGCGGCGACGGAATTGAAGATGTTTCCCGCCACCGACAGGACGATCAGGGCCGCCACCGGGGAAAAATCCAGGTTGCCCATCATCAGGAAGTGAAAGCGCCGGAAATAATTGAGGAAGGGGTCGGTGACGCGGGCGAGCAGGCCTGTGGACACGTTGCGGCCGTAGGGGCCCTGAAACCACGCAAGCACGATACGGGCGACGATGAGCAGCGTGTAAATCGACACGATTCCGCTCAAGGCTTTCATCAGATTGCTCAGCATCGGAATTCCTCCTACTGTTTCCATACGTCCCGGACCCAGGGGAAGCCGCGGATCCTGTCCAGGACTTCGTCCCGGGAGGACATGGTTATCTGCGGCGAAGCTCTGACGATCTTTTCCGCCGCTCCGTTTCCGTCCGGGGGGGCGAGGTGAAGGTAGATCGCGCAGGTGCCGGGATTTTCGAAAAGAACGGACCGGAGAAGGTAGAAATCGTCCTCCTGCCGCATGTCCCCGGCAAGCTGGATGTGGACCTCGGTGGCATCCTTTCCCTCCAGGAGGTCCGGGTCCCGGAAATCGTCCACCTTGATTTTCGGATCGCCGCGGGAAAGGTCCATCTTGCCGGTGACCCCGACGATGGCGTCGTCGACGATGCGGGTCTGGTGCTTCTCGTACACCGCGGTGAAAATCACGAGCTCGATGGAGCCCGCGTAGTCCTCCAGGGTCGCGAAGGCCATCTTCTTTCCCTGCTTCGTCAGGGTGACCCGGACGCCCCGGAGCATGCCCAGGAGGCTGTAGGTCTTGTCCGCCACGGCCCGGTCCGGCCGGCCCAGGTTCAGGTTGACGTTCTTTTCCCAGACCGCCCGGTACCGGTCCATGGGATGCCCGGAAAAATAAAACCCCAGAATTTCCTTCTCGAGCCGCAGGCGTTCCAGGTCGGGCCAGTCGGGAATTTCCTCGATGGAGGGCTCCCGGAATTCCTCCTCCGCGCAGGAATCGAACAGGGACGCCTGGCCGAAGCGTTTGCTTTCCTTTTTCTGCGCCGAAAACTCCACGGCCCTGTCGATGGCCGCAAACAGCGTCGCCCGGTTTCCGTGGACCGAATCGAAGAGGCCGCACTGGATCCCGGTTTCCAGGACCTTCTTGTTGATTGTCTTCAGGTCGATCCTGTCAAGAAAATCGTACAGCGTAACGAACCGGCCGCCCTCCCCGCGGGCCCGCAGGATTTCGTCCACCGCCGCGGCGCCCATGTTCTTGACGCCCATGAAGCCGTACAGAATTTTTCCGTCGTGGACGGTGAAATATTTCTCGGAGGTGTTGATGTCCGGCGGCAGTATCTCGATGCCCATCTCCCGGGCCTCGGCGATGTACTCCGCCAGCTTGTCCGTGTCGTTGATCTCGTTTGTCAGGTTGGCGGCCATGAATTCCGCGGGGTGGTTCGCCTTGAGGTACGCGGTCTTGTAGGCCAGCACCGAGTAGGCCGCGGCGTGGGACTTGTTGAAGCCGTAGCCGGCGAAGGGGACAAGGAGTTCGAATATCTCGTCGGCCTTTTTCGCCGGGTAGCCCTTCGCCGCGGCGCCCTTCAGGAACGACTCCTTCTGCTTCGCCATCTCCTCGGCCTTTTTTTTCCCCATGGCGCGGCGAAGGATGTCCGCCTGGCCCAGGGAGTAGCCGCCGACGATCCGGGCGATTTCCATGACCTGTTCCTGGTACACGATGACGCCGTAGGTTTCCTTCAGCACCGGCTCCAGCTCCGGCAGCGGGTACTTTATCGGGGTGCGGCCCCACTTGGAATCGACGAACTGATCGATGAACTGCATCGGTCCCGGCCGGTACAGGGCGTTCAACGCGATGAGGTCCTCGATGCTCGTCGGCTTGGCCCGCCGGAGAACCCCCTGCATGCCCTGGCTTTCGAACTGGAACACGCAGGCGCTCCGGCCCTCGCCCAGGAGCTCGAAGGTCTTCCCGTCGTCCTCGGGGATCTTCTCGATGTCGAAGTCCTTTTCCCGCTTCCGGACCAGGGCCTCGGTGTTGCGGATCAGGGTCAGCGTCTTGAGGCCCAGGAAATCCATCTTGACCAGGCCGCAGGACTCCAGCTGTTCCATGGTGTACTGGGTGCTCAGGGCCCCGGTCTTGGGGTCCCGGTACAGCGGGACGTAATCGGTGAGGGGCGTCTTGCCGATGACGATGCCCGCCGCGTGGGTGGACGCGTGGCGGGACAGCCCCTCCAGCCGGCGGCTCGTGTCCACCAGCTCCTGGTAGAGGCTGCCCTTCTCCTCCAGCTCCCGGAGGCGGGGCTCCGCCTCCATGGCCGATTCCAGCGTGACCTTGGGTCCGTCGGGCACGAGCTTCGCTATGTCGTTTGCCTCGGCGAACGGGATGTCCAGCACCCGCGCCACGTCCTTGATGACCGCCTTCGCCTTCAGGGTGCCGAAGGTGATGATCTGGCCGACCCGGTCCTTTCCGTACTTGCCGGTGACGTAATCGATGACCTCCTGCCTCCTTTCGAAGCAGAAATCGATGTCGAAGTCCGGCATGGAAACCCGTTCGGGATTCAGAAAGCGCTCGAACAGCAGGTTGTACTTGATGGGATCGATGTCGGTGATCCGGAGGCTGTACGCCACGATGGAGCCCGCGCCGGAGCCGCGGCCGGGACCCACCGGGATGCCCCGCTCCTTCGCGAAGCGGATGAAGTCCCAGACGATGAGGAAATAGCCGGTGAACTTCATGGAGGTGATGACGTCCAGCTCGTACGCGAGGCGCCTGCGGAGGTCGTCGGTGACGGCCGGGTAGCGGGCCTCAAGCCCCTGGCCGGCGATGTGCCGCAGGAACTCCTCCGGCGACGAGAATTCCCGGGGGATCTCGTAATCCGGCAGAAGCGGGCCCGGCAGGTCGATGCGGAGGTCGCACTTCCCGGCCGCCTCCAGCGTCCGGGTCAGCGCGTCGGGGACTTCCGCGAAAATCCGGGCCATCTCGTCCGGGGTCTTCATGTAGAACTCGGACCCCTCGAAGCGCATCCGGCCGGACTCGTTCTTTTTCCTGCCCGTTCCGATGCAGAGCAGGATGTCCTGGGCGTTCGCGTCCTCCCGGTTGATGTAATGCATGTCGTTGGTGGCGATGACGGGGAGGCCCAGCTTTTTCGACAGCTCCAGGATGCCGCGGTTGGCCCTTTTCTGCTCCGGAATGCCGTGGTCCTGAATTTCCAGGTAGAAATTACCCGGCCCCAGGAGCTCGCTGTAGAAACCCGCGCGCCGGGCCGCCTCGTCGGTCTGGTTCTGCAGGATGAGGCTCGGAATCTCGCCGGCGAGGCAGGCGCTGGACCCGAGGAGCCCCTCCCGGTACTGCAGGAGGACCTCGTCGTCGATCCGGGGCTTGTAGTAGAACCCTTCCACATAGCTAACGGAGCAGAGCTTCATGAGGTTCCGGTAGCCCTGGGCGTTTCTCGCCAGCAGGACCATGTGGTGATACTTGTTGCCCGCCTCGGTTCCGCTCTTGACGTGGCGCGAACCCGGCGCGACGTAGAATTCGCAGCCAACGATGGGATTGATGCCGTTTTTCCTGCAGGCGTTGTAGAATTTCAGGGCGCCGAACATGTTGCCGTGATCGGTCAGCGCGAGGTGCCGCATGCCCAGGGCTCCGGCTTTCGCGACCATCCCGTCTATCGAGGCGGCACCGTCCAGCAGGCTGAAATCCGAATGGTTGTGAAGGTGAACGAAATCGGGCACGGGGTAAATCTTACTATATGTGCCGTTCCTTATCAATCGGGAGGCAGGTTGGAAAGGAGCCTGCGGAGCAGCGAAAGTCCCCTGTCACGCAGAAAACCCGAGAGGCGGGTGGGGGATTTCGCGATGTCCGCGTCGAAGGCTTCCAGAAACGCCGTTATCTCCCGGGGGGGGAGGGGCAGCCTGCGGCCCACGAGGCGGGTTTCCAGGTCCCGGTTGCGGTAGATGGCCGGGGAGCCGGAACCCACGGCGAAGCGCAGGTCCGCCAGGACGCCCCGCCCGGTCCTGCCGACGAAGGCGAGCACGAAATAGTGCGAGTCGGCGGCGAAGGGGGTTTCCCCGATGCGGCGGAAATGCTGGACGTTCCACGGGTGCACCGGTATCCTGATCCGGGACAGGACCTCCCCGGGTTCGGCGAGGAAGACCCCGTCGGCGTTCCGGCAGCTCGTGACGGGGAGCCACCGGCTCGATCCGAGGCGGCGCAGTTCGAGTTTCGCGTCCAGGATGTGCAGGGTCGGGAAGCCGGTCATGCTGCGTTCCCGCACGCAGACGTTGCCTCCCAGCGTCGCGAGGCTGCGGACCCCCGGGGGCGCGATGGAT
>CAZGUL010000086.1:762-4139 GCA_964529055.1 uncultured Spirochaetaceae bacterium | reverse complement strand
AGGATCCGGGGAAGACGGGTCCTGCCCACGGAGAGGATTTTCTTGATGGAAGCGGCGGCGCCGATGTCGATGCGGCTCTCGGTGCGGCCGATGCGGCGCAGTTCGTCGATGCCGCGGAGCGAGACGATGGCTTCCGGCAGGCGCAGGTGGCGGCTCCTCTGGTTGCGGAGAATCCACGTTCCGCCGGAGAACAGGGCGGCGTCGGGCCGCTGCCTGCACAGGATCAGCAGCTCCATCAGGGACGGGGGAAAATGGATCTGCGTTCCGCCGCTGTTACCTGACATGGCTGCGCAGCCTCCTGTTGACGGCGGCGGTCTTTACCCCCGCGACGAGGGCCGTGAAGCTCGTGCACCTGCACAGGACGCCGGACAACGCCTTGCGTATCTGTTTTTCCGTCGGGTTCGGGTTCTCCTTCAGGAGGACGTGGGTGGTCAGAATCTTCGCCGCCGCGCAGGACCCGCAGGGAGCGACGTCCTCCGCCAGAAACGCGTGCTCGATGTCCCGGTAATCCGGGGTGTCGCGAAACCCCTCGATGGTGAGGACCGTTCCGCGGAATACGGAGAAAATCGGCACCATGCAGGATGGCACGAGCTCGTCGTTCAGGACGACCAGGCAGAATCCGCAGTATCCCTGCAGGCAGCCCTCCTTGGTGCCCATGAGCCCGAAATCGTTTCGCAGCACATGCACCAGCCGCACATCGGGGCGGCTTTCCACGACGACTTCCCTGCCGTTCAGGGTGAAGGGTATTTTCACGGCCGCGCCTCCGGGGCCGGGATGTCCTCCCGCGGCGAGACGGGAATGCCCGTGATGTCCGCCCCGACGGCCTGCCCGAGGGCGCACGCGAAGGCCGCGGGCACGCAGCAGAGGGGAAGCTCGCCGATGCCCTTGACGGGCCTCTTTCCGATTCCTTCGAGAAACTTGATCCCCGGCGACGGCAGATCGCGTGAGGAAGGAAACCGGTAGCCGATGAACTGGTCCCGGGGGATTTCGCCGCGCCGGTGGGTTATCCGCTCGAACAGGGCCCAGCCGACGGCCTGGTTTATCCCGACCTCGATGGTCCTCCGGGCCTCCCGCTCGTCCAGGATGGTCCCCGCGTCCACGGCGAGCCATATTCCCCTGATGTCGGGCAGAAAGGTCAGCGGATCGACCCGGACCTCCACCACGGCGGCCGCCCAGGACAGGGCGGAGCAGGCCCCGCCCGTGAAGTCATCGTCGTTCCACGCGGCGGCGCGGGAAGGCCGGTGCCTTTTCGTCACCGACAGCGGGAGAGGGCTGCGGAAACGTTTCTTTTTTATCTGCTCGCAGGCTTCCTCCACCAGTTTCGTCACGATGGTTATGTTACGGGAAAAGGCGGAGGGTCCGCTGTCCGGCCCCCCGGCGGTGTCCGCCGCGGCGATCTCCACGTCCTCGACCGGAATGCCCAGCGACTCCCCCGCGATACGGCGCCATATCCGGTGGAGCGCGTAACCGCCGGGCACGGCGGTGCAGGATATCCGGACCTTTCCCGCCGTGTCGAGGGAAAGTTTCACCGCCGTTCCCAGACCCGCCTCCCCGGCGCCGAAAAAGCCCGACGCCTGGCAGCCCACGGCGAGCCCGATGCCCCGGAGGGCCTCCGGCGCCCCGTCCCCCTCCTTTTTGCGCTTCCGGGCGAGTTCGAAGGCCGCGTGCTTCCGGCTGAAGTCGGACATCCGGAGCGCCGTGTCCAGCAGGGCGGGTTCGGGAAGGAAAGCCCGCTGGCTTTCGCCGGTGAGCATGCCCCGTTCCGGCGTCGCCAGGTTCGCTTTTTTCCAGGCCGCGGGATCGAGCCCCGCTTCGGCGCGGAGACGTTCGGCGAAGGCTTCCACGGCGAACAGACTCATCGCGGAACCCGCGCCGGAGAAAGGCCCCAGAGGCGGCAGGTTCGTTTCCGCCGCAAGGACGCTTAACCGGACGTTCGGGCAGTGGTAGCCGCCCAGCGCCGCGGCGGCCGCCCTGTCGACGGTTTCCCGCGAGAAGACGGGGTATGCCCCGGTGTTGATGACGATTTCGATGTCCGCGGCGAGGAGCCGGCCTTCCTTGTCCAGCCCCGCCGCGTACCGCAGGACGGCGGGCGAGCGCTTCGGGGTGTAGAGAAAGTCCTCCTCCCGGCTGTACATGATTTTGACGCTTTTTCCCAGAAGAATTGCCGCGAGCCCCGCGTGGGCGGCGACCAGCGAGGGGTACCAGAGCTTTCCGTCCAGGGACGTGTCCGGGTCGGCGGGGCTTCTGACCGAAAGGGCCTTGTCGGAAAGGCGGAGAACGTCCCGGAGGGTCCGGTGCACGTGGGAGGGCCAGCGGCTGGGGCTCACGACGGTCAGAAACGAGGCCTCCGCGTTCCAGCTCGCATGGGCGCCCAGGGGCTCCGGGTAATAGTGCTCCTGCAGGCCGGTGGAGAATTCCCCCGCCGCCTTCCGCGCCGCGGAGGCCATTGCCTTGTCCGCGTCGCCCCGCGTCACGGTCCGCCGGTGGACGATCTGCTCCGGCCGGGGAGACGCGAAACCGAGGACCGGTTCCTCCTCCCGGTAGGATATGACGACCCGTTCGGCGAGCTCCTCCAGTTCGCCCTCGTCGGGACCCGCGAGCAGCATGACCGGCTCGCCCTTGTAGCGGACCTGCCCGTCGGCCAGGACGGGGACCTCGACATCGAAAACCGCGAGGGTTTTCCGCCCCGGGATGTCCGCCGCGGTGATCGCCCTGACCTCGGAGGGGAGCTCCGGCACGGCGACCGCCTCGATACGGCCCCGGCAGACCGCGGACCGCACGACCTTGACGTGATACGCGTCCCTGTCCCGGATGTCGCCGATGAAAACGCCGCGTCCCTGAAGTATTCTCCGCACCGCCGCCCGTTCGCTCATGTCCGCACGCGTCCCCCGTCGCCCACCGCCGTGACCGCCCGTATCACCCTGCGGACGGCGGCGTCCGTCAGGGACGGATAGATCGGAAGACTGATGACCCGGGAGAATTTCTTGAAGGCCTCCGGAAAGTCCTCGGGCCGGAAGCCGTACCTGTCCCGCCAGTAGGGGTGGAGGTGCAGCGGGATGAAGTGGACCGACGTCCCCACCCCTTTCTCCCGGAGCCGCTCGATGAAGTCGTCCCTGCCGATGGAGAGCCGGGTTTCGTCGATCTGCAGCGGAAAGAGGTGCCACGCGTGGCCTTCCGAATCCCGGGGGGGGATCAGGTAGTCCCTTTCGGAGAAGGCCCGGATGTAGGCCCCGGCGATCTCGCGGCGCCTCCGGAGGAACTCCTCCGCCCGGCCGAGCTGGACCCTGCCGATGGCGGAGGCCAGGTCCGTAAGGTTGTACTTGTACCCGGCCTCGACGACGGCGTAGCGCCAGGAGGCCTCCTTTGCCGTGTACCGG
>CAZGUL010000086.1:0-752 GCA_964529055.1 uncultured Spirochaetaceae bacterium | reverse complement strand
CAGGCGCATCAGGCTCATCCGTTTGGCGGCCTCCGGGTCGGCGGTCACGACCATGCCGCCCTCGCCGGTGGTGATCGTCTTCGTCGCGTAGAAGGAGTACACGCCGATCCTGCCCAGGGTGCCGGCGAAGCCCAGCGGGGTCCGGGACGGAAACGCGTGGGCCGCGTCCTCCACCACCGGCACGCCCCTGCGGGCGCAGGACTCCCGGATGCTTTCCATGCCCCGCACGTCCCCGGCCACGTGGACGGGCAGAACGGCCCGGACCCGCGGGCCCCTGTCCGGGTCCCGGAGGACTTCCTCCACCCCCCGGGGGTCCATCGCGAAGGAGTCCGGCTCGATGTCCACGAAGAGCGGGTCCGCCCCGAGATAGCGGATGACCTCCGCAGTCGCGGTGAAGGTGTAGGGGGTCGTGACCACCAGGCCGCCGGGTCCCACGCCCAGGGCCTCCAGCGCCAGGTGCAGGCCGGCGGTCGCCGAGTTCACCGCCAGCGCGTGGGGGACGCCGACGTACCGGGCGAATTCCTCCTCGAAGGCCTTCGTCTCCCTGCCGGTGGTGAGCCAGCCCGACCGCATGACCCGCAGCACGGCCTTTTCCTCCTCCTGTCCCAGGCAGGGCAGGGCGAAGGGGATGAAGTCAGTATTCCGGCTCATGGGGCGGCACTTCCAGGGTCGGGACCGCGGTTTTCAGCAGGTCCCGGAGAATTTTCCGGTTCCGGTACGGTTCCGGCCGGGCGGGGTCGAAAAAGCAGATG
>CAZGUL010000085.1:0-9706 GCA_964529055.1 uncultured Spirochaetaceae bacterium | reverse complement strand
GGAGGGCTTCCTGGTCCTGGGCAGTCACGTCGACCCCGTTCCACAGGATGCCGCCCTCCGTCGGCTCGATGAGCCTGTTGATGCAGCGCAGCAGGGTGGATTTGCCGGACCCCGACAAGCCGATGACGACGAGAAAGTCCCCGTCCTCCACGGTGAAGCTTACGTCCCGCAGGGCGACCGTCCCGTCGTCGTATATCTTCGTCAGATTGCGGACTTCCAGCATGATTTTCCGGCGCCCGCTATTTTTTCTTCGGCATCAGGTCTTCGGCCTTCATGCCCGCCGCCTGGATGAACTGCCGGTAGGGATCGTAGAACTGGTTGTCCTTCTTCTGAAGGGCCGTCCACTGGTAGGCGGTGTTGATGGCCTTCTTGCCCTCGTCCGTCTTGATGATCTCCAGGATCGCGTCGCAGATCCTGTCCCGCGTTTCCCGGGGGACGGAGGGATGAAACTGGATGCCGTCGTTCGGGATCGGGGGGGACACGCCGATGACGACGACCTTGTCCATCACGTCGGGGAACTGCTTCTCGACGCGGGTCCGGGCGTCGGCGTAGGTTGCGCCGCCGGCGACGTCGCCGTTGTAGACCGCCGTCACGACCGCGTCGTGACTTCCGGCGTCGACCACGCGCTGCAGGTCTTTTGCCGGGTCGATTCCGGCGGCTTTCAGGATCAGCATCGGGGCTATCCAGCCCGAGGCGGACAGCGGGTCGGGGCGGGCGAAGGTCTTGCCCCGGAGGTCCTCGATTTTCGAGATGCCGGAATCCTTCCGGACGATGAGCTGCCCGTTGTAGGACAGGCTGTTGCTCCGGAGGGCGACCATGGCGACCTCGGCGACCTTGCGGTCGATGGCCATGACGATGGCCGCCGTCGCGAGCGAGGACATGTGGGCCGTCGGCGGGTTGGCAGCCATCGCCTCGATAACGCCGGCGTACTCGGTGGCCACCAGGGTCTTGAAATGCAGGCCCGTCTTCGCAAGAAGAAGGTCCGCGACCTGCCGCGCGCCCCCCGCCACCCTTTCCATTTCGCCGGACGGCACGAAGGCCCAGACGATGGGATTCTTTTCGCTGCCCAGCGGGGCGGCTTCCTTCGCGCCCGCCGCCCACAGGTTCGTCGACGCGAACGCCGCGGCCGCCGCGAGAACCAGGAACACAGAAACTCCGCGCTTCATACTCTCCTCCTTCGGAAAATCGCGATTCATCGCATTCTCAATTTTAGCCGCCTTCGGGGAATTTAGAAAGAGGAAAAAACCGGGAACCGGAAAATTCGCGGGTCCGGAGTATCCCGCGGCCGAACCGGCGGCCGCGCCGGGGGCTGGAGGCGCGGCCCGCCGTTTATGCGCTTGTTTCACCCGGCGCCGGCGGGTATACTCCTTTCCATGATAATCATACCCGCCATCGATCTTCTGGGAGGCGGCTGCGTGCGGCTTCATCGGGGAGATTACGCCGCCGCGGTCCGGTACGACGACGAGGACCCCGCCGAAAGGGCCCGGGCCTTCGAGGCGGCGGGGGTCCGGCGCATCCACATCGTGGACCTGGACGCGGCGAAGGGCCGGGGGGACCACAACAGGGGCGTCATCCGCCGGATACGGAAGGCGGTGTCCTGCGCGATCCAGGTCGGCGGCGGGATCCGGACCGGGGAGGACGCGGCGGAGCTTCTGGATATCGGCGTGGAACGTCTCATTCTCGGCACCGTTCTGGCGAAAAACCCGGACCTCGCGGCGGAATGGATCGCCCGGTACGGCCGCCGGTTCATCGCCGGGATCGACGCCCGGGGCGGGGAGGTCAAAACCTCCGGCTGGACGGAGTCCGGCGGCCTGGATGACCTGACCGCGGCGCGGAAGGCCGCGGAAATCGGCGCCTGCTGCATCGTGTACACCAACATAGACCGGGACGGCACGATGACCGGCCCCGACGTGGAGCGCACACTGGCGGTGGCCCGGGCGGCGGGGATTCCCGTCATCCTGTCCGGCGGCGTTTCCGGCGAAAACGACATCGACCTGGCGGCGCGAAGGGGCGAAGGCCTCATCGTCGGCGCCATCACCGGCAAGGCGGTCTACGAGGGAAAACTCGATCTCGCCGCCCTGGTCCGGAAATATCCCCAGGATCCGGCAGTGGAGGCATCGTGGTGACGGACGGAAAAGGAGGCGGGAAAATGAAGAAAAAGGAAACCGACGAGACTCTGCCCCTCGTGGTCTGCGACGAAGGCGGGGCGTTTCTTTTTCTTTCCTCGACGAACCGGAAAGGCTTCGGCAAGAGCATGGAGCAGAACGCCCTGTGGATCGTGCATCCCGACACCGACCGGCTCCTGCCCAGCGGAAAAGAGGCCGCCCTGAAGACCCTGGAGGACAGGGGGACATATTTTTACGCAGAAGTCCTGGTTTCGGGGGAATTCGAGACCGACGAGCCCCTGCCGGAGGATGCCCCGTCCGCCGGCGGAGATTCCGCCGCCCCCGCGGGAGGGTCCGCCTCCCAGGAGGACACGGCGATCCTCGCCGAACTCGCCGGGCTGGTATCCCGGCGCCGCCGTGAGCTTCCCGCGGGTTCCTATACGACCCATCTCTTCCAGTCCGGCTCCGACAAGATCCGGAAGAAAACCGGCGAGGAAGCCGTGGAGCTCATCCTGGCCCGGAAACCGGAAGATACGGTCTGCGAGGCGGCCGACCTGGTGTACCACCTCCTCGTCCTGCTGGAGGCCGAGGACATCGGACTGCGGCCGGTCCTGGAGGAGCTCCGCCGCAGGGCGACGTAGGCGGCCGCCGCGGATCTACCGGATTTCCGCCGCCACCCGGTCGCCCATTTCGAGGGTACCCACGAGGGTGCATCCCTCCGACATGATGTCCGCCGTCCTGCAGCCCTGGTCCAGGACCCGGGAGATGGCGGAGTAGATCGCGTCGTACGCCGCGTTCATGCCGTACGTGTATTTCAGCAGCATGCCCGCCGACAGTATCTGCGCCAGGGGGTTTGCGACGCCTTTTCCCGCGATGTCGGGGGCCGATCCGCCGGCGGGTTCGTACAGGCCGAAGGCCCTTCCGCCGGGACCGCCGGCTTCCCTGTTCAGGCTCGCGCTGGGAAGCATTCCCAGGGAGCCGGTTATCATCGCCGCCTCGTCCGACAGGATGTCGCCGAACATGTTGCCGCACAAAAGAACGTCGAACTGCCGGGGGTTCCGGACGAGCTGCATGGCCGCGTTGTCCACGTACATGTGCCGGATCTCCACGTCGGGATATTCCTTCGCCACGGCGGAAACCGTTTCCCTCCACAGGACCATCGTGGTCAGCACGTTGGCCTTGTCGATGGAGGTGATCTTTTTGTTCCGCAGCCGGGCCGCCTCGAAGGCCGCCCGGGCGATCCGCTCGATTTCCCTCCGGGTGTAGCTCATGGTGTCGAAGGCCCTCTCGTCCGGCCCGGAGCCCTCCCGTCCCTTCGGTTTGCCGAAGTAGATGTCACCCGTCAGCTCCCGGACGACGAGAACGTCGAACCCGTCGCCGATGAGGTCCGGCCGCAGCGGGGAGGCCCCCTTCAGCTGGGGAAACACGATGGCCGGCCGCAGGTTCGCGTACAGGTCGAAGATCTTGCGCAGCGGAAGAAGGGCCGCCCGTTCGGGCTGCCTGTCCGGCGGGAGATTTTCCCACTTCGGGCCGCCCACCGAACCGAACAGAATGGCGTCCGATTTCCTGCAGACTTCCAGCGTCGAATCCGGAAGCGCCGTTCCGTGCCTGTCTATCGCGATGCCGCCGACGTCAGCGTGCTCGAGCTCGCAGCGGAAATCGAAGATCCGTCCCGCCGCCGCGAGGACCTTCTCCGCTTCCTTCATCACTTCCGGGCCGATACCGTCCCCCGGGAGAACCGCTATTTTCGCCGTCGTCATGGCCTCTCCTTGCCGAACCGATTTTTCGCCATTGTAGTGGGGCGGCGGGCAGATGGCAAGACGGCAGGGAAAGAACGGGATATATTGACAAACAGGGGAGCGTGGTAAAAAATTCAAATCGATCCCCCGGCTTTCGTTTGTCTTTCCGGGTCTAACCGCGCCGAAAAAGAGGTTGTTATGAAAATCCGTCGAACGTACCCGGCTCTGATTGTTCTGGGCGCCGCGGCGCTGCTGTTTTTCAGCTGCGGAAAACCCGCGGAGGCGCCGAAGGCGGAGGCCCCGCCCGCGGCCCCCGCGGCCGCGGCGGCGGAGCCCGCCGGCGCCGTCCGGGTGGCGGACGACGTTCAGGCCCTGGTGACCTTCGTTTCCGGCTCCGCCGAGAAGAAGGGCGGCGCGGGGTGGGACCCGATCGCCGTGGGTGACGATCTTCCCCAGGATTCGACGATAAAGGTGGGCGGCGCCTCGTACTGCGAGCTGCAGTTCGGCAACACGGCGGTCGTCCGGGTGCACGAGAACACCGAGGTCCGGCTGGAAAAGATACTCCTGTCCGCCGGGGCCAACCAGGTTAACGTGAAACTCGACACCGGCTCGGTGCTCGCGAAGGTGTCCAAGCTCAGCGGGAAAGACAAATTCCAGGTCCGGACGGGAACGACGATCTGCGGCGTCCGGGGAACCGAGTTCGGGGTTTCCGCCGCCGGCGACGGAAGAACTGTCCTGAAGGTGCGGTCCGGGTCCGTCGCGGTGCTGCCGGCGACGGCGGACGCGGAAGCCATCGGCGGGGCCTCGGCGGACGGGAAGGTCCGGGAAATCGCCGAGGCCGCGGCGGAAAAAATCATCGACTCCGCCCCGGTGGTCCGGGAGAACCAGGAAATCGTCGTGACCCCCGAAACGGTTGCGAAAACCGGATCGCTGGTGAAGCTCGTGCGGGACGAGATCGCGAAACTCTCGGAGGTCCCGCCGGAAAACACCGGTGAAAAGGACAAAAGACTCGCGGTTCTCACGGAAAAGGTCTCGGCCGGCGTCGACAGGGCGATGGAAAAGCCTTCGGGTTTGTCGGCGGAGAACAGGGAGTCCCTCCGGGTCATCGACGCCATGGTGATGCTCGAGCTGCCGGCCCCGGCGCCCGCGGCCGTTGCCGCCGCCCCCGCGGCTGATGCTGCCGTGCCCTCCGCCGCCGCGAAAACCGCGGAACCGCCGGAGAAAAAGACGGTCTTCCTGACCGTTTCGATCACGGCGGTCCCGGATGACGCCGAGATCCTGATGAACGGCGTCGTCGTCGGCAGGGGAAGCATCAGCCGGATCTTTCCGGAAGACTCCCGGGCAGCCTTCCGGGTCCGGCGCGCCGGTTACGAGGAGCGGGACGTTTCCGTGGACGTGAGGTCCTCGGAGCCCCTGGGCTTCACGATCGAGCTGAAGCCGCTGCCGAAACGGATCGGCATCGAGACCGTGCCCGGAGACGCGGACATAAAGATTGACGGCAGGGTCGTCGGAAAGGGCCGGTACTCGGCCTCCTTCGCTCCGGGAACAACCGTCGCGGTCACCGTGAGCCGGGCCGGATTCGAGGACAAAACCGTGGAAATCCCGGTCACCGTCGACTCGGCGCCCGCCGTCCGGATCGCCCTCGGCAGGGCCTCCCGGGAAGTGCGGGTGGACGTGGAACCTCGGGACGCCCGCATCCTGCTGGGCGGTGCCCCGGCGGGGACCGGCTCGTACCGGGGCACCCACGACGCGGGGGACCGCCTGACGTTCCGCTTCCAGCGGGAGGGCTACAGGAGCGAATCCGCGGAGGTGGAGGTGAAGGAGACGGGGGACAACATCCTGTCCGTGCGGCTTTCGCCGGAACCCCGGGAAATCTCCGTCGCGGTGAGTCCCGCCGCCTCCATATTCCTGGACGGGAAACCCGTCGGACGGGGCGCGTACCGGGGCAGGCACGAAGTCGGCTCCGTCCTCGTTTTCACGTTCCGGGAAAACGGCTACCTCGACAGGGAACTCAGGGTCGACGTGTCCCAGGCCTCCCCCGCCTCCTACAGGGTGGACCTGGAGGCCCGGGCCGTATTCAACCGCTTCAAGGTCTCCACCGCGAAAATCGTCGGCATCGCCGCGCTGGAGGACGGCCTCGTCGGATCGGACGCGGACGGAAGGCTCTTCCGGGCCGCCGCGGACGGGAAAATCCTCTGGACCGTGGAAACGGCGAACGCCGGCAACGTGAATTCCGTTCCCGTCGTGCTGAACGGACGGGTGTATTTTTCCGGTCTGAAGGAGCTCGTCGTGATTGACCCCGGTTCCGGCGCGGTGCTGGGCAGGCAGAAGCTCGACGCGGCGTCGGCGGACGCTTTCGGCCGCCGGCCTGCGGCGGTGCCCGGCGGGGTCCTCTTTCCCGCCAACAAGGCCCTGCTGGTGAAGCACCCCGACACCGGAGCGACCCTGGCGGCGTTTCCCGTCGGCGGCGGAGGCTCGATGATGAGCCCGCTGGTCCATGGGGGACGCATCTACATCGCCGACACGATGGGTGTGATCCGGGTGCTGGACGCCGGAACCGGCAGGGAAACCGCCGTTCTGGCCACTTCGGCGGTCAATCCCGTGGCGGGCGCCATCCTGATTTCCGGCGGACGGGGCTTCCTCGCCGGCCGCCGGGGAGACATCGCCGCCTTCGATCCGGAAAAGAATGCCCTGCTCTGGCAGACCCGGCTGGAGAAGGATTCCTCCGCGGCGGTCTACCACGACCTGCTCCCGGCGGACGGCGTCGTTTACGCCTTCTCGAAGGACAGGGTGTACGTTCTCGACGCCGCGGCCGGGACGCTCTCGGCCGAAACGGTGCGGGACGCGGCGGCGCCCCCGGCGGAGGCGGGCGGATCCGTGTACGTCCCGCTCTCCGACGGCCGCGTCGCCCGGCTCGCGAAAGGCTCGGGCCGGATCGGGGCCGCGGCGGACATCGGCGGAAAACCGAGCACCCGGCCGGCCGTTCTCCGGGACATGATCGCGCTGGGCACCGGGGGCGGGGAAATCGTCGTCGTTAATCCCCGGGCCCTTCGCTAGCGTCCGGCAGGCCGGGGCACTGCGGTTCCCCGGCCGCGCTTGACGCGGGCGCCTTCCGTCCGTACCTTTACCTCACCATGAAACCGTCCCGCATCTTCATCCTCGCCGCCGTGGCGGCACACCTCCTGTCCGGGTGCGGCGGATCCTCCGGCGCCTCTTCCGGAGGCGCCCCGCCCGGAAAGATCTCCGTCGTCGCGACGCTTTTTCCCCTCTACGATTTCGCCCGTCAGGTCGGCGGGGGGGAGGTTTCCGTCTCGCTGCTCCTTCCTCCCGGCGTGGAAGCGCATTCCTTCGACCCCTCTCCCGGCGACGTCCTGAAAGTCTCCCGGGCGCATGTGTTTCTTTACACCGGGGAGGCGATGGAACCCTGGGCGGGAGACTTCCTGAAAGGTGTCAAAAACCCGGGCCTGATCGTCGCGGAGGCGGGCAGGGGCCTGAAACTTCTTCACGGGCATGAACGGCACGACAATCACGACGGTGAGGAGGAGCATGGGGAAGAGGAACCTGACGATCACGGGCACGACGAAGAGGGCGGCGCCGACCCCCATGTGTGGCTCGATCTCGCCAACGCGGCCGCCATGGTCGACACCGTAGCGGAAGCCCTCGCGAAGGCCGCGCCGGAGAAGCGGGAATTCTTCAGCGCCAACGCCGGGGCCTACAAGGAAAAGCTCCGCGAACTGGACGAAAGGATCTTCGAAACGGTGCGGACCCTCAGGGTCAAAACCATCCCCTACGGCGGACACTTCGCGTTCGGCTACTTCGCGAAGCGGTACGGCCTTTCCCACGTTTCCCCGTATCCCGGTTTTTCCCCGAACGCGGAACCCACGCCCCGGAGGATCGTCGAGCTGGCGGCCAGGATGAAGGAACTCGGGGTGGATGTCATCTATCACGAGGAACTGACGGAACCCCGGATCGCCGGGGCCGTGGCCGGGGAAACCGGCGCGAAGCTGCTCCTTCTCCACGGCGCGCACAACGTGAGCAAACGGGAGCTGGAAAGCGGGGTGACCTTCCTGGACATCATGGAGCAGAACCGGAAAAACCTCGCCGCCGGCCTCCGGTGACGGCCGGCTCGTCAACGAAAAAGCTTGACAACCCCGCACCGGAAGGATACGATTCCGGAAGCGGGAGAAGGGATCGCGCGGGCCCCGCCTGTGCCCGAAAACGTTTTCCCCGCAGGGAAGATCAGGCCTTTCGGGCGAATAAAACAATCAAAGGAAACATTCTGCGCATGGAAAGAGTGGATACGATAAAGGAACAGATTCTCGGTCACCGGCCTTCGATATCCTCGGAGCGGGCGCGGATCATAACGGACTTCTACAAACGCACGGAGAACACGCCCGCGCTGCTCCGCCGGGCCGGCGCCCTGGCCGAGATCCTCGCGAAAAAGAGCGTGTACATCCTGGACGGGGAACTCGTCGTGGGCAACCAGTCCGTCCGGCCCCGGGCGGCGGAGATTTTTCCCGAGTTTTCGGTCCGCTGGGTGCTGGACGAGCTGGACGACTTCGCCCGCCGGGATTCCGACGCGTTCACCGTCGACGAGGACACGAAGGCGGAGCTCCGGGACTGCCTGCCCTGGTGGAACGGACGGACCACCCAGGACGAGGCGCTCGGGCTTCTTTCCCCGGAATCCCTGCTGGCCAACCGGGAACTGGTCTACATCCTGACCTCCCTGGGCAGCGGAGTCGGCCACCTGTCGGTGGATTACGAGTCCTGCGTGCTCCATGGCGTCCGGCCCGTCATCGCGCGTGCGGAGGCCCTCCTCGCCGCGGAAACCGGGCTCTCCCCGGAGGCGGAACACCGCCGGGGGTTTTACCAGGCCGTCGCGACGGTGCTGGAGGCGGCCATCGCCTACGCAGGCCGTTTTTCCGCCCTGGCGGAAACCCTGGCTGCCCTGGAGGCGGACCCCCGTCGGAAAAACGAGCTCCGGGAAATCGCCCGGATATGCCGGAAGGTGCCGGAGCATCCGGCCGAAACCTTCCACGAGGCGGTCCAGTCCTTCTGGTTCGTCCACGTCATTCTGCAGATCGAGTCCAACGGCCACAGCATTTCCCCCGGCCGCTTCGACCGGTTCATGCATCCCTTTTACCGGGACGACATCGCCGCCGGCAGGATCACCCGGGAATTCGCGAAGGAGATCCTGGAGAGCCTCTGGATCAAGCTGAACGAGATCATCAAGGTCCGGGACAAGACCGGGTCGAAGGCCTTCGGCGGCTACCCGATGTTCCAGAACCTGATCGTCGGCGGCGTGGACGCGGACGGGCGGGACTCGGCGAACGAACTCACCTACCTGTGCATGCGGGTGACCCGGGAACTCAAACTCCCCCAGCCGTCGTTTTCCGTGCGCTGGCACTCCGGGGTTTCCCGGGAATACATGCGGGAGGCGGTAGAAATCGTCCGCGCCGGGATCGGCATGCCCGCCTTCTTCAACGACGAGGTCATCATCCCGATCCTTCTGGGTCTGGGCTATACTCCGGGGGAGGCCCGGGACTATGCCGAGGTCGGCTGCGTGGAACCCCAGGCCGCCGGAACGACGGAAGGCTACTATCCCTCGGGATTCATCAACCTGGGAAAGGTGCTGGAAATCACCCTGTTCAACGGGCGGAACCCGGTGACCGGCCGGGAGGTCGGCCTTCAGACCGGGGAATCCTTCGTGAGGTTCGAGGACTTCTACGCCGCCTTCAGGAAACAGCTCGCCCATTTCTGCCGCCTCCAGGCCGACGCGGTCAACGTCATCGACGCGGTCCACGGCCGGCTCGCTCCGGTGCCCTTCTGCTCGTCCTTCACGGCGGACTGCCTGGAAAAGGG
>CAZGUL010000084.1:1362-9780 GCA_964529055.1 uncultured Spirochaetaceae bacterium | reverse complement strand
CGCGTATCTGCCCGGCAGGAGGCGCAGGGTCAGGGAGTAGAGCCCCGGCGACGTCTCCCGCATGCGGTACATGTAGGGGTCCCAGGCATTGAAGCTTCCGGCAACGTGGATGTCCCTGTCCGGAGGGCCCTGGAAGGCGAACTCCACGGTGCCTTCCCCCGGACGGACCACCGGGCTTTTTACCGGGACCCGGGCGGCGGACGGGGGGAATTCGAAACGCGAAAGGGAAACCCCGGAGGGGTCCCGGAACTTCAGCGGGTTCGCCGGGTCCGTGGTCCACAGACCGTCGATCACGAGCCGGTAATCGACGGCCCGCAGTCCTTCGGGGACCGTATACAGGAAAAAAAGGACTCCGTTCTCGTTCCGCTGAAAAAGGTGGACCTCCCGGAAGTTTTCGTGGGCAAACGCGACCCCCGCGTAGCGGACCGGCCGGGCCGGCTTGTAGGAAAAGAAAACCGAGCCGTCGAACAGGTGAGGAGCCGAGGCTTCCCGGGTGCCCATGATCTTGAGGTGCAGGCCCGAGGCCTCCAGGGAGGTAAGATGCGAGGCGGCCAGAAAAAGGAGGCCGATAACGAAGTAGTTGCTCTTTTTCATAATCCTGATATAGTAAATTTCGGAATGGTACATATTTTTCTTTAAGAAACCGACAATTTTACTATGCCGCGGCTGGAAGACATTAAACAATTCGTTTCGACTCTGAACGCGCTGGGTCACGAGCCCGAGATTCTGGCCGCCCGCGGCGAAACCCTGGAGGCGGTGCAGCCTCCGGAGCAGGGACTTTCGGACGACATAAAAAACCTTTTTCAGGACATGGGGACCGACGACGGGGGCGCCGAACTGCAGGCCGCCCTTTTCGGCGGGGAAGCGCCCGCGGAGGAGGAGTCCCCGGCCGGCCCGGAGCCGGACGCGGAGGAAGGGCCCCTCGATTTTGCGTCCCTTCTGGAGTCTCCGGATTTCGGGGAATCCCCGGAAGCCGGAGAGGAGAAGGTCGAGGATTTCGATTTCGCCGACCTTTCCTTTCCCGACGAGGCCGCCGGCGGCGGGGAGGCCCCCGCGGAAGAGCCGGCCGGGGCATCCGCGGCGGAGTCTGCGGAGTCGGCGGCGGGAGCGGAAAAGCCTTTCTTCGACGTCGGGGACCTCTCGCTTCCCGAGGACTTCGGCGTAGAGGAACTCCCGGCGGAACCGGCCGGCGGGGAGGAAACCGGAGCCCCGCCCGGAGAAGACGCCGGGGAAGACCTCTTCACCTTCGATCTTCCGCAGGAAAAAGGCGAAGCCATCGAATTTTCGGACGAGGACGGGCTCCCGGGCGGGGACATCGGCGAAGCCGCGGAGGCCGGGGAGGATGCGTCCTTCGCGGAACCCGTCGAGGAAGGGACCCCGGGGGACACGGTTCCCGATGAATTCAGCCTGGGAGACTTCGGCAAGGAATTCGGGATCGTCGACGAGGAGGGGGCTCCGGAGGATTTCGACACGGGGCCGACCATCAACATTCCGGAGGGCGCCCCGGAGTTCATCGCGGCCGCACAGGCGGGCGAGGCCTTTTCGCTGACCGACGAGGAATTCGGACGGCTCCGGACCAATCTTGCCGGGCTCCCTCTGAACGTCAAGATGGCCGTGGAGGACATCGTCGGCGAGGGAAAGGGCGACGAGGAAGCCCGGATCGAACTCGTCCGGGCCCTCGTGAAAGGTCTGTCCGTCAGGGCCGTCGCGGGGCTGGCGGGGACCATCCTCGGCAGGACCCTCCAGATACCGAAAAGCTACGAAAAAAGGACCGGCGCGGAGTACGAGGCGGAGAAGGAGTCTTTCGCCTACATTTTCCGGGAAAACATCCTGCCGGTACTGAAGGTCACGGCCCTGGCCGCCGCAGCCCTGGCTATCCTGGTCTATTCGGGTTACCAGTTCGCGTACAAGCCGATCCGGGCGAACAGCCTGTTCAATCAGGGCCTGGCCCGCATCGAGGCGGGGGATTACCGGACCGGAAACACCCTGTTCTCCCGGGCGTATTCCCTGTGGCGGAACAAGACCTGGTACTTCAAATACGCCGAGAAATTCGCCGGGAAACGCCAGTACGGCCTGACCCGGGAGAAGTACGACCAGCTCCTCGCGGAATACGACGATTACGTCCACCGGAAAACCCAGATCCGGACGGAACGGAAAAAGGACAAATACTTCGTCAAAGGCGCCGTGGACTACGCGAATTTCGAGTCCCGGACCATGGAGAATTTCGAGAAGGCGGAAAAAATCCTGAAAAGGCTCCTGGACGCGGACATGAAGAGCTATCCGGGTCTCCTGGAGGCGGGGGACAACTACACCCGGTGGGCCGATTCGGACCCGGAAAAGTTCGGCGCGAAATACGAGGAAGCCCGCACGGTTCTCGAGACACTCCAGGCCGATAACAGAGGCAAGGACGAGATCCTGTTCCGCCTCCTCGAAATCGCGATCCGGACGGACAGGCGGGACGAGGTCCTCCGGTACAAGGCCTACTTCCAGGGGAGAAAGAAGGCGAAAATCGATCCCCTCCGCTACGCCGAACTGGGCGGGTACCTGATCGACAAGAACATGACCGGGGACGCGGCGGACATACTTTTCCGGTCCATGGACACGGACAGGAACGTTCCCGAGGTGCACTATCATCTGGCCCGGTATTTCGCGAAAAAGGAACTGCCCCGGGACGAGCGCAGGGCCCTGGACAACGCGGTGTTTCTTTTCGGGTCATCCGGCCCCCTGGACCGCCGCCGGCTGTGGCGGTGGGTGGACACCTACGGCCGCAGCGGTGAACTCCATTACGCCCGCAGGGAATTCATCGAGGCGGAAAAGGCGCTGCGGGAAGGAATCAACCTCTACGAGGACGGGATCCGGAAAACGCTGCTGAAGCGGGACCCGGCGCTCGGGCGGCTGTACGAGAAGCTGGGGGACATCTTCTACTACGAGAGCGGCGACATGGAGGAGGCCCTCGCGCAGTACCGGAAGGCGGAGGACTCCCTGGTCCGGAATCCCGACCTGTTCTACAAGAAGGGTTTCATCCGCTATGGCCGGGAGGAGCACGCGGAGGCCCTGGGGGAATTCGCCAGGACCGAGGATTTCTACCCGTCCAACAGGAACCTTCTTTTCGCGCTGGGCAACGTCAACCATCAGCGGAACAATTTCGCCGCCGCCGAGGGGTACTACTCCTATCTGGCCGACAAGCTGGAGGCGGACCGCCGCAGGGTGGGCGAACTCCTGCCGGACGTGAGGTCGGCGGACAGGGCGATCGTGCTGAACATGATCAAGGTGTACAACAATCTGGGCGTGGTCCTGTACAAACTCGGAGAGCGGTCCGGAAACAGGGACCGGGCGTCGAAGGCCCTGGTGTACTGGACCGATTCCTCGGAACTTTTCGAGAATTTCTCCCGGGACCCGGAGACGATGGCGAGGAAGGACACCAAAAACCTGGCGTACCTGAACATGCGGCAGATACTGAATCCCCTGCCGAATTACGAACTGCAGATCTATAATTCCCTGCCGCGGGACCTGGGGGACCTCTTCTTTTAAAAAAACCGCCGATTCTGCCGAGAATGAAAATTATGGACCACATGTCTATCTGGGAACCCGTCGAAATACCGGTGGGCCGATGCGTTTCGTGGCGGCTGGGAAAGCTGTCCGTCTGGGTGGAGCGCTACGAAAAGGAATGGCACGTTCTGCCCGTGTACGCCGAGGAGGCCGGCGCGGTGCCGGAATTCATCGTCCGGAACAAGGCGGACAAACCGGTGTCCTCCGACTGGCGGCACTTTCTGCTCCGCGAAGGGAGCTGGGTGTCGCCTTCCCCGGCCATGCCGGACAGGCCCGTCATCCTCCGGCCGGACAGGGTCCTCGTCCTGCTTCCCGGGGAGAAGGCCCAGTTTTTCGTTTCCCTGCCCGTCGCGCTCCGCCTGAGCGTGGGCAGGACCGCCGGGGGCCGGAAGAAACGGCTCTGCGAGCATCCGATCATGCCCCTGGCGAACGCCTGGTTCGGCGACCCCGTCTCGGGGGAGCTGTGCTATTTCGCCGCGGCCCGCCTGTATCACGAATACGACCAGGTCCCCCGTTCGCCGTTTCACGCGGTGTGTCCCCTGAAAATCAGCAACGAGTCGGAGCGGGAGCTCCAGTTCGACCGGATCTGCCTGCACACCGAATTCCTCGGCGTGTACCGGGGCCCCGACCGTTACTGGACGAACGAAGTCTCCGTGCTTTTCCGCGGCCCCGAGCAGGTGACGCAGATACTGCCCTCCAAAAGCGCCCCGTTCTTCGAGGGGGCCGCGAAGCTCGTCACCGAGCCGCGGCAGGCTGTGGAGAACTGGTACTTCAAACGGACCTTCGACCTTCTGAAATATTTTACGGGATTCTAGGAGAATCGCGATGGATAACGTCCTGAAGTGGATTGAAACCGTTCCTCCCGCCGTGGCCGGAAAAGTCCTCGTCGTCGGGCTCACGATCCTGGGCGGCGTGCTGATAATCCGGATCGTCATGGGCCTGGCGGGCAAAACCTTCCTCCGGAAGGCCACGGAACACAACCGCCTTCTGGGACGCAACATCATCATATACAGCGGCACGATCATCGTTTTCATGACCGTTCTCGGGGAAATCGGTGTGGACCTCCGGACCATCCTCGGAGCTGCGGGGATCGTCGGTATCGCCATCGGTTTCGCGTCCCAGACCAGCGTGTCCAACGTCATCAGCGGACTCTTCCTGCTGTCGGAAAAACCCTTCGCCGTGGGCGACGTCATCAGGGTGGGGGACAAGACGGGGATCATCCTCTCCATCGACCTGATGTCCATCAAGATCCGCACCTTCGACAATCTGTTCATCCGCCTTCCCAACGAAAAAGTGCTGAACACCGACGTGGTGAACATCACCCGCTTCCCGATCCGGCGGCTGGACCTTTCGATCAGCGTCGGGTACAAGGAGGACATCGGCCGGGTGAGGACCCTTCTGGCGGAGATCGCCCGCGACAACCCCTATGCCCTCCGGGAGCCGGAACCCCTGGTGCTGTTCCAGAATTTCGGTGATTCGGGGATGGAATTCCTTCTCGGGGTCTGGTTCCTGAAGACGGACTTCGCCCTCTTGAAGAATTCCCTCGCCCAGGCGATCAAGGAGAGGTTCGATGCCGAAGGAGTGGAGATACCCTTCCCGCACCGCTCCCTGTACGCCGGGGCGAAAACGGCGCCGTTTCCGATCCGGATCGTGAACGACGAGTCCCGGTAGGCGCGGCCGGCCCCTGCCGGCGGAGCGGTTTCGTTTGAATCGGCCGGCGGCCGACTATTCTCATCCCGCGGAATGTGATATGACTATCCCCGAAGGCCCCTTGCGCGGCTTTCGAAAGGAGGTCTCATGGCGCAACCGACGGTACACGATTCCCACTTTTTTCACATTCCCGTTCTCGGAACGGGCTACTCCATAGACACCCCGCTGAAGGTCGCGAAATACGGCATTTCCTCGGTCATTTCCATTGTGGACGACAAACTGATCGAACAGGTCCGCAGGCACCACGCCCGGAATTACGGGTTCGACTGCGTTCCCATCGCCGACGGCGACGAGGACTCCCGGGCCCGAAGAATCACCGCGTACCTGGACCTCGTCGACACGATCGTGAAAAAGCAGGTCGCGGACATAAAAGCCCTTCCCTTCGAAGCGGGAAACGACCTCTCGGCCTGTTTCGAACTCCTCCCCGAGTGCCCGCTGAAGGACGAGTACCGGCGCATGCTCGCGGCCCCCGCCGGGGCGGCCCGGACGGAAATGGAGGCGGCCCTGAAGGATAAAGTGGCGGCGGGCGGCATCGACGTCAACATCATGACGAAACTCGACCGGCAGGCCATCGTGAACGGGGCCCCCGTGGACGCCTTCTACTCCGACGCGACGGCGGCGCTTCGCGGCTACGCGAAGAGCGGGGTGGAATCGTCCATCGTTTTTTCCGCGGGCCTGAATCCCCGGCTTTTCGCGTCCATCGCGGATTACCCCGATTTCTACGCCGACGAGACGGGCCATATCAGGAAGAAGATCATCCTGAAGGTCAGCGACTTCCGCTCGTCCCTGATCCAGGGCACCCTGCTGGCGAAGAAGGGGCTGTGGACCTCCGAGTACCGGATAGAATCGGGACTCAACTGCGGCGGCCACACCTTCGCGTCCAAGGGCCATCTCCTGGGTCCGATCCTCGAAGAGTTCCGGGTGAAACGGCAGGAACTGTTCGACAAGCTCCATCCGATCTATGTCGAGGGCTGCCGGAGCCTGGGCCGGAATGTCGGCAAGGTGGATATCCGCATCACCGTCCAGGGGGGCGTGGGCACGGCGGAGGAAAGCGGTTTCTTCCGGACCTACTATCAGGCCGACAGCGTATGGTGGGGCACCCCGTTCATGCTCGTTCCGGAGGTCATCAACCTCGACGAGGAGCACCTGCGCAAGCTCTGCGCGGCCGGTGACGAGGATGTTTTTCTGAGCGACGCCTCTCCGCTGGGCGTCCCGTTCTGGAACCTGAGAAATTCGGCGAGCGAAGAAGCCCGGAGGCGGCGCATCGGGGAAGGGACGCCCGGGGTCGCCTGTCAAAAACAGTTTCTTTCGTTCAACACGGAGTTCACCGAAACGCCGCTCTGCACGGCTTCCCGTCAGTATCAGAAGCGCAAGCTCGAGGAATTGGACGGCCGCCGGGACCTTCCGGCGGATACGGCCGCCCGCCTCCGGGATCTCGTCACCGCGAAAGCCTGCCTCTGTGTCGATCTGGCATCGACGATCACGCGGAAGCTCGGTACGGATCCCGACGGAACGACGGCCATCACCGCGGGGCCGAACATCGTCAATTTTTCCCGGCCCGCGACCCTGGCCGAAATGGTTTCCCATATTTACGGGCGCATCAATCTCGTCACCCGCGCCAATCGTCCCCACGTTTTTCTGCGGGAGCTGGAAATTTATCTCGACTATCTGAAAAAGGAAATCGAGGACACCTCGCTCGGCATCGTGGAGAAGGGCGGGAAGTATTACGCCGAATTCCAGGCCAATCTGGCGGAGGGTATCGACTACTACAGGGAGATTGCGGACAAGTTTCTGACGAAGGAGAAGGATAATTTCCTGGCGGCCCTGGAAACTCTTCGCGAGCGGCTCAGGACCCTCGTGCCGGCGGCGCAGGCCTGAAACTCGCCGGCGCCGGCGCGCCGGCCAAATCCTTCAGATTAGGCCTAATCCTTTGGATTTGGCCTAATCAGGCACCTTCACCATCCAGCCGTAGGTGTCGGGCAGGGCCCCGTACTGGATGCCCTTCAGGGTCTTCAGCAGGCTCACCGTCAGGTCGCCGGGCCGGCCGTTGTTGAATACCGCGGTTTTTCCCTTGTGGGTGACGGATTCCAGGAAGGAGACTCCCGCGGCGGTGCCGGACACGAAGGCTTCCACCGCGTCGGAGAGCACCTCGTCGATGGAAATCTGCCGTTCCTCCGTCTTGACGCCCATGTCCCGGGCCAGGGTGATGACGGTCATCCGGTTTATGCCCGGAAGGATCGTGTCCTTCAGGTCCGGCGTCACCAGGGTGCCGTTTTTGAGCCGGAAAAAGATGTTGCTCGACGAGCCTTCCTCCACGTAGCGGCCTTCCCGGGAGTCCAGGAAAACCGCCTCCATGAATCCTTCTTTCTCCGCTTCCTTCTTCGCCAGGATCGGGATGACGTAGTTCGACGCGGCCTTGATCCAGCCGGTACCCCGCGGTGTGGCCCGGACCCGGTCGGTGGTGACGGCCTTCGAGCTGCCGGGCTCGAAGTAGGCGCCCACCGGCGTCGCGATGACGACCACCCAGGGCTGGTGCGAAACGCCCAGGCCGATGGCCGGCTCGGAATAGGTGAACGGGCGGATGTACACGGAATGGCCGCCGGTGAAATTCTCCTTTTCCCACGCCGGGTCGTAGACCGGCGCGTACCCCGCCTTTTTATTGCGGTGAATCGTCTCGATGACCGCGTCGACGAACATTTTTTCCGGATACCCGGGCATCATGAGGCCTTCCATGGAGCGGCGGAACCGCTTCGCGTTTTCGATGGGTCGGAAGATATGCAGGCTGCCGTCCTTCTGCGGAAAGGCCTTGAGCCCCTCGAAGCAGCCGAGTCCGTACTGGCTCGTGTAATTGACCAGCGGCAGTTCGGGAAAGGAGTTGCGGCTGGCCAGCAGGGCCGCCCGGGCGTCTTCGGAAAGCTTCGCCTCCTCGGCCGGGGTGGTGTGGGGCTTTGCCAGGTGGGACTCCTTCCACGTTCCCTTTTCCTCGTACCGGGCGGTATACACCCAGGGATACATCGCCAGCGAAAAACTCTTGGCCATGGCCGTCTCCTCTCGTCTTGTCTAAAGTGAAATTATTTTAAGCCGCAGGTTCCGGCGCGTCAAGCGAGGGGAAGGCTTCACCCCAGCCGGATCAGCGCCAGCCCGGCGGCGATCGCGGCG
>CAZGUL010000084.1:0-1352 GCA_964529055.1 uncultured Spirochaetaceae bacterium | reverse complement strand
CCGAGGACACCGCGGTGCTCAACGCCGACGATCCGGCGATCGCGGCGACGCCGGCGGCCTTCCAGCCGTCGATTCTTTCCCCCAGGAACAGGCGGCCCAGGAGGACGGCAAAGACAACGGAGGATTCCCGCACCGCGGCGATGTAGCCCGCCCTTTCCACCCGGTACACCCACAGGATGATGAAGTACGTGAGCCCGCTGCCCAGGGAAATGAGGGGTATCCTGAAGCGGTGTGCCTTCAGGCTCGCCAGGATCGCCGCCGCTCCCCCCCGCAGGGCGAGGGGGGCCGTCGCGGCGGCGATTCCCAGGTTCAGCAGGCCCAGGTACAGGAACGGCCGGACGAAGGCGGCGCCGACCTTGTCCGCCGCCGAGTAGCCGACGATGCCGGCCCCGGTGAGGACCGCGAACAGGTACGCCTTCCGGCAGCCTCCCGCCGCGAAGCCGCTCTTTCCGATCAGCACGACCCCGGCGATGACCAACAAAATACCTGCGGTTCCGGCCCGGGAGAAACCTTCGCCGAGAACGAAAAAGCCGAACACCGCTGTCCCCGCTGCGCCGATCCCCCGGGCGACGGGGTAGGCCGTCGAGATGTCGCCGGTGCGGTAGGCCGACCCCAGCATCACGAAGTACCACGCGTGGGCCGCGACGGACACCGCGAGGGGCGCCGCGCCGCGCGGATCAAACCCGTCCCGGGCAAGGAGATACGCGGCGGGAACGATCGAGGCTGTTCCCCACAGGGCGACGGAGGACCACAGGACCCTGAAATCCCCCGCCGCCCCCTTGGCGAGGAAATTCCAGGACGCGTGGAGGACCGCCGACGCGAGCACCGCGGCGAAGACGAAGCCGGTCATGAGGGGAGAATACTAAAAAAAGGCGGGAGTGGATATAAAAGGAACAGCCTGGGGGATGTTCCCCCCGGCTGCCGTTGAATTCTACATAACCGGTACCGGCGTTAATTTATCGATGGTGGTGCCGTCACCGAGCTGGCCCCAGGTGTTGTTTCCCGTCGCCCAGAGAGTGCCGTCGGTTTTCAGGATCAGGGTGTGATTTGCCCCCGCGACTGCCGCCGCGACATCGCTCATGACGTAGACAGGTGAGCTTTTACTTACGGTGGTGCCGTCCCCGAGCCCGCCGTAGGTGTTCGCTCCCGTCGCATGGAGGGTCCCGTCGATTTTCAAGATCAGGGTGTGGCTTTCGCCCGTGGCTACATCCGCGACGCCGCTCATGACGAATACCGGCGTCGATTTATCCTCGGTTGTGCCGTCGCCCAGCTGACCGTAGTTGTTCCGTCCCGTCGCATGGAGGGTCCCGTCGGTTTTCAGGATCAGGGTGTGCCATACGCCCGCGGCTGCC
>CAZGUL010000083.1:3504-9868 GCA_964529055.1 uncultured Spirochaetaceae bacterium | reverse complement strand
GAGAAGTCCATCATCGAGTCCCTGGAAGAAGAGGACCCGGAACTGGCCGAGGAAATCAAGAAGCGGATGTTCGTGTTCGAGGACATCGTCATGCTGGATGACCGGGCCATCCAGAAAGTCCTCCGGGAAGTGGACACCGCGGAGCTGGCGAAGGCCCTCAAGGCGGTGGACTCGGAGGTGCAGGACAAGATTTTCCGGAACATGTCCAAGCGGGCGGCCACGCTGCTCCGGGAGGACATGGAGTACATGGGCCCCATCCGGATGAAGGATGTGGAGGAGTCCCAGCAGAAGATCGTTTCGATCATCCGCAAGCTCGAGGAGCAGGGCGAAATCGTCGTCGCCCGGGGAACGGAGGACGAGCTCGTCGTATAACGAGGAGGGGCCGGAGTGGCGAAGAACGTATTTCGGGCGACGGAAATAATCCACGGCAGGGAAGCCGTTTTCATCAAGCCCCCCGAGCTTTTCGCGGCCAGGGCGAAACCCCGGGAAGAGGAAGTCGAACCCCTGGAAGAGTATGCGGGGCCCACCGCGGACGACCTGCGGCGTGAGGCGGAACAGTTCCGCGCCGGGTGGGAAAAGGAAAAGGAAGCCATGATCTCCGCCGCGAAAACCGAGGCGGACAGGATCGTCAAGGATGCGGAAACCGCGGCCTTCGAGCAGCTGCGCAAGAAGAACGAGGAGGCCGCGTCGATCCGGCTAAAGGCGGAGGGCGAGGCGGAGGCCGCCCTTGCCGAGGCCCGGAAACGGGCCGAGGCCGTGGAGGCGGAGGCCCGGGAAAAGGCCGCGGCCCTGGAGGAGGAATCCCGCAAGAGCGGTTTCGCCGAGGGCCGGGAGGAAGGCTGGAAGGACGGCAGGGCGGAGGCGGAGAGGCTCATCGAGCGCCTGCACACGATCCTGTCGAAGGCCATCGAAAAGCGGGGCGATATCATCACCCAGTCGGAAGCGCAGATCGTCCACCTCGTCCTGCAGATCGCGAAAAAGGTCGTGAAGGTCATTTCCGAAAACCAGAAGAACATCGTCGTCAACAACGCACTGCAGGCCCTGCGGAAACTCAAGAACAAGTCCGACGTGGTGATCCGCGTCAACCTTCTGGACGTCAACCTGATGACCGACCACGCGAAGGACATCGTGGGTCTCATCGAAAACGTAAAAAGCGTTTCGGTGCTGGAGGACGCCACCGTCGACAGGGGCGGCTGCATCATCGAGACCGATTTCGGCGAGATCGACGCACGGATTGCCGCCCAGCTCCGGGAAATCGAGGAAAGGATCCTGGAGCTCGTTCCGATCCAGGAACGGGACAGGTAGGCGCGGCCATGTTCGAGAAATACAGCGCGGTGGTCGACGGTTTCGACCCGATCCTGTTCGCCGGCAAGGTCGAAAAGGTGCAGGGCCAGCTCGTCGAAACCCGTGGACCCCAGGCGGTCGTGGGGGAGATCTGCCGCATCCACGTCCCCGAGCGCGGCGGGATGATTCCCGCGGAAGTCGTCGGCCTCCGGGGGTCCAACGTGCAGCTCATGTGCTTTTCCGACATGCAGGGAATCGAGATCGGCTCCCGGGTCATCGCCACCGGCGGCGGCCTCAGGATCCCCGTTTCCGACGCCCTTCTCGGCCGGGTGCTTGACGGCCTCGGGGTTCCCATCGACGGCAGGGGCGAGATCGGCAGCGGCGAGCATTACTCGATCTACAACTCCCCGCCGGACGTCCTGACCCGCAGGCGCATCACCGAGCAGATCGAAACCGGCGTGCGGGCCATCGACGGCCTCCTTGCCGTGGGAAAGGGACAGAGACTCGGCATATTTTCCGGGAGCGGCGTCGGCAAATCGACCCTCCTGGGAATGATCGCCCGTAACACCCGGGCGGACGTCAACGTCATCGCCCTCATCGGCGAACGGGGCCGGGAAGTTCGGGAATTCATCGAGAACGATCTGGGCCCGGAGGGCCTGGCACGTTCAGTCCTCGTGGTGTCCACGTCGAACACGCCTCCCATGGCCCGACTGAAGGGCGCCTTCACCGCGACCGCCATCGCCGAGTATTTCCGGGACCAGGGAAAGGACGTCATGCTGCTCTTCGATTCGGTGACGCGCTTCGCCCGGGCCCAGAGGGAAATCGGTCTCGCCATCGGCGAGGCGCCGGCTACCCGGGGATTCACCCCGTCGGTCTTCTCGACGCTGCCGAAACTCCTGGAACGCTGCGGCACGTCGGACCGGGGCACCATCACGGGCTTTTTCGCCATCCTGGTGGAAGGCGACGACATGGACGAGCCGGTGGCGGACTCCGTGCGGGGCATCCTGGACGGGCACCTGGTCCTGAGCCGGAAAATCGCCCAGCGCGCCCAGTATCCCGCGGTGGACGTCCTGGCGTCCATTTCCCGGCTGGCGAACAAGGTCGCCCCGGAGGACGTGCGGCGGGGGGCGGACTACCTGCGGAGAATGCTCGCGGTCTACGCCGAGGCGGAGGATCTCATCAACGTGGGGGCCTACGTCCGGGGAACGAATCCCGAAATCGACGAGGCGGTACGGGTCATGCCGGCCCTCCGGGGTTTTCTGACCCAGGCCGTGGAGGAAAAGGCGCCCCTGGAGGAGACACGGAGCAGACTTCTCGAAATCGCCGCTTCGGCGGGAAAAGCGGAAACGGCGGAAGACGAGGCGGGTGATGAGGAGCTTTGATTTCCGGCTGGAGGCCCTTCTGCGGATCCGCCGCCACCGGGAGAGGTCCTGGGAACTCAAGCTCGCCGAGGTTTCCGGCGCGTGCATTCTCCTGGAGGGCCGGCTGCGGGAGCTCGACGAGGAACGTGCCGCCCATTCGGCCTGCACCTTCGACGGGATCCTTTATTCGCTTCCGGATCTCCTCGCCCGGGGGGCGTACGCACTGCGGCTGGAAAAGGAAATCGCCGGAATGCGGCGGGATCTGGAAGAAAAACGGCGCGAACGGGACCAGGTCAACGCGGAGTATCTCGCCGCGTCCCGGGACCGCAAAGTCCTGGACAAGCTCAAGGAGCGCAGGTCCCGGGAATACTACAGGAGCCAGCTGAAGGAAGAGGGCAAGGCCCTGGATGAAATCGGAGCGGGAATGGCGGTCCGTTCCCGGCTGGCGGAGAAAGGATAGGCTATGGCACAGTACGGAAGGGTCGGAGCGGCCCCCAGAATCTTCGTCCTCGTTCTGCTCATCCTCGTCCTGGCGGCGGGAGGCGCGTTGTGGTTCGATTATCTCGGCATCATCGATGTCAAGAACGCCATGGCCCCCGTTTTCCGTCTCCTGGGGCTCCACGGCCGGACGCGGGTGGAAGGCGAGGATTCCCTGGTCCTTCTGGACGCCGAACGTCTCGGCAAGCTGAAGGAGGCGGTGGACCTCCAGGCCGAGGAAATGCGCCGGGTCGAGGACGCCCTGAAAGGCAGGGAACTGGATATCCTCCAGAAGGCCGCGGAACTGGACGAGCAGAGAAAGGCCCTGCAGGACCAGGAAAAATCCTTTAATGAACGGGTCAGACTGTACGACAATAAAAGAGCGAACATCGAGCAGAACGCCCGGTACCTTTCCGGCATGCCGCCGGCCCAGGCCGTGGGGATTCTGCTCAAGATGGATGACCAGGACGTGATAGACCATCTCCGGATGGTGGAAAAGCTCGCGGCGGGCGCGGGCGAGGAATCGATCGTCGCGTTCTGGTTGTCGCTTATGCCTTCCGACAGGGCGGCCGTTATCCAGCGGAAAATGGCCGTGAAACCCCGGAGCTGACGCGGGGGCCGGGAGGGAGGCGAGGAGGTTCTTCCGTGGTCGAGACCACGATTCAACCCGCAGCCGAAAAAGGAACGGCCCTGCCGGCGAAAAAAAACAGACCCGCTGCGAACAAGCGCGCGAACTTCGCGGCTCTTCTCGGCGGACTCCTCGGCGGAAACGCCGTGGTAAAGAAAGCTTCCGCCGCGGGGGCGCCCGGGGCGGCGAAGGCCGGGGCGAAAGGAAGCGTTTCCCCCGGGAAAACGGTGAAGGACGGGGGCGAAAATACTGCCGCCGTATCCGCGAAGAACGAAAGGCGGGGAAGGCCTGGGTTCGGCATCGAATCCGGCGAAACCGTCGGAATGGCGGCGGCTCTCTTTCCGGCGGGCGGCGTTCTTGCGACGACGGCGAAATCCGCGGGCGCGGGTCTTCGCGCCGGCTCCTCGGCGGTTCCCGCCGCGGCGGCCGCGGCCTCCGCGGCCCCGGCGAAAAACCACGGCACGGGAAAAATCGCCGTTCCCGCGGACGGAAAAATCTCCGATGCCGCCGGACCGGAAGGCCGGCGCGGCCCGGGAGTCTCCCGCCACGCGAAGCGCATGGCCGACGCGAAGGAAAAAATGCGGGCCCCGGAGGAGAAACGGGAAATCCGCCGGGAAGAACCGGAAAAAATCGATAAAAATCTGCAATCCCCGGAAGAAGCCAAAAAGGAAACCGCCCGGGATTCGTTCGAGATCCGGGTGAGCGCCCGGAACGGGGCCGACAGGCTCCAGGATTCGCCCCGGGCCGGAGCGGCCGGCGACATGCGGCAGGCCGGTGCGGAAATATTCAACCGGCTCCGGGAGGAAGGCAACGAGAGGATCGTCCGGAGCGCGCGGGTGGTTCTGCGGGACCGGGACAACGGGGAAATCCGCCTCATCCTGAAACCCGAACGCCTTGGCGAAGTTCGGATCCGCCTGAGCCTGAAAGATAACCTCATCGGCGGACGCATTCTTGTCGAGAATGAAAATGTGCGGGAAGCCTTCGAACGGAATCTGCCGGAGCTCGCCGCGGCGTTCCAGGACAGCGGCTTCGATGTGGGGAGTCTGGATGTTTCGGTCGGCGGCGGCGCGGGCCGGGAAAACGCGGGAGGCGAAAATCTTCCCCGTTTCGACGGCGCCCGCGGAACCGCGGAACTCGAACGGGGAGTTCCTTCGGCGGACGCGGCGGGGTACTACGCGGCGCACGTCGTGAATTTCATGGCGTAGAAGAGAGGAACGGAATGGATTTATCGAATATGATCGGCGGACCGGATTATGCCCGGCTGCAGACGCAGGTCGACGCGTACAACACGGTCCTCAAGGACGGACGGGGCACCAAGAACACCCTGGACAAGGACGATTTTCTGAAGATCCTCGTCACCCAGCTGACCCACCAGGACCCGACCCAGCCGATGGAGGACCGGGAATTCGTCGCCCAGATGGCGCAGTTCTCGGCCCTGGAGCAGATGACGAACCTGAACAAGGAATTTTCCCGGGTCGTGGGCCTCATCGCGTCCAGCCAGGCGGTTTCGCTGATCGGAAAGACGGTGGAAGTGGCGGACGGCGAGTCGACGGTCACGGGCATCGTGAAGGAAGTCACCGGGGGAGATTATCCCCAGATACTGATAGACGGCAAATTCTACGATTACGGCAGTGTCAAACGAGTCAAAGGATAAGGAGGCGGCACCGTTATGATGAGATCGCTTTACTCCGGCGTGTCCGGTCTGCAGAACCACCAGGTGCGCATGGACGTCCTGGGCAACAATATCGCCAACGTCAACACCATAGGATTCAAGAAGGGACGGGTCAATTTCCAGGACCTCATTTCCCAGAGCATGCAGGGCGCCGCGCGCCCCACCGAGGAACTCGGCGGCGTCAACCCGAAACAGGTCGGCCTGGGTATGAACATTTCGTCCATCGACACGATACACACCCAGGGTTCGCTGCAGACCACCGGCGTCATGACCGATCTTGCCCTGCAGGGAGACGGTTTCTTCATCATGCGGACGGGGGACAAAAACCTCTACACCCGGGCGGGCGCCTTCGGTCTGGACGAGAACGGCCACCTGGTCAATCCCGCCAACGGCATGCGGGTGCAGGGATGGACCGCCCAGACGGTGGACGGCGTCAACTTCGTGAACACCTCCGATTCCATCGGAGACCTGGTTGTGCCGGTGGGCAGCAAGGACCCGGCGGTGCAGACCCGGGAGGTTTTCCTGGCCTGCAACCTGGACAAGCGCACCGCGGAAATCCCCGCCGGCGCCGGGCCCCGGGCCGTGCAGGAAGGCACCTGGTCCACGAGCTTCGACATTTTCGATTCCTTCGGGAACATCCACACCCTACGGGTCGATTTTTCCCGCCGGCCCGGCGAGCCGAACAGGTGGAACGCCGCGGTGACCATCGACCCCGAGACGGGCGGAACGAACACGCTGGTCGACTTGGGCGCCGGCGGCAACAACAACGCCAACACCTTCGTCGTCGAATTCAGCAATCTGGGCACCCTGCTCGCGGCAGAAGACGCCGCGGGCGACCGGATAGCCGAGGGGGCCCTGCAGGTCCAGGTCGGTTTCGACGTGGCGGACACTACCCCCGGGGCCGATGGGGCGCTGCTGCGCCAGACCTTCAACCTGAACCTG
>CAZGUL010000083.1:0-3494 GCA_964529055.1 uncultured Spirochaetaceae bacterium | reverse complement strand
CGAGGCCGGCAACGTGGTCAACACCGTGACCCAGTTCGCCGAAAAGAGTTCCACGAAGGCCTTCAAGCAGGACGGGTACTCCATGGGCTACCTGGAAACCTTCAAGATCGACCAGTCCGGCGTCATCACCGGGGTTTTCTCCAACGGCAACAACAGAACCCTGGGACAGATCGCCCTGGCGGGTTTCGTCAATCCCAACGGCCTGGAGAAACAGGGGGAAAGCACCTACGCGGTTACGAACAACTCCGGCGTTGCGAACATCGACGCCTCGGGCGTGGCAGGCAAGGGAAAAATCATCGCAGGGACGCTGGAAATGAGCAATGTCGACCTGGCCGAGCAGTTTACCGACATGATCGTGACCCAGAGGGGCTTCCAGGCGAGCTCCCGGACCATCCAGACCTCGGATCAGATGCTGCAGGAGCTCTTAACACTGAAACGGTAAGGGAGTAATATACGGGTGAATGATTAAGGTAACGCGGCTGGACGGGAAGACGTACTACGTCAACCCCCACCAAATCGAGTACATCGAACAGAACCCTGATACTACGCTGGTGATGCTCTCCGGCAAGCGGCTGGTAGTCCTTGAGGACTACCGGTCCATTTTTGACGAAATCGTGGAATACCGCCGGCTGATCGGCGGCTTCAAGAACGAGGAGTAAGGCCTCATGGACATAGGAACTATAGGCGGAATCATAGCGGGCTTCGTGCTCATCCTCGCGGGTATTTTCACGGGAGGCGCCCCGCTCTTCATCTATGGAGACCTTCCGTCGGTATTCATCACCATCGGAGGGTCCTTTGCGGCCCTTCTCGTCACCCATCCGGTCCGGCGGGTCCTGTCCAGCCTGAAATTCTTCAACATAGCCGCCAAGGTCCCGAAGGTTGAGATCGAGCGCCTCATCCGCATCCTGGTGGAATTTTCCGAAAGGGCGCGGCGCGAAGGCCTTCTGGCCCTGGAAGACAACCTGCAGGAGCTGGACGACGAGTTCATGCGCAAGGGCGTTCAGCTCGTCGTGGACGGCACCGATCCGGAAATCATCAAGAACATCCTGTACAACGAGCTGAACCAGATCCAGGAACGTCACACGGACAACATACGGGTCTTCGAGGACTGGGGGAGACTCGCCCCCGCCTTCGGAATGATCGGGACCCTGATCGGCCTCGTCGCGATGCTCGCGAACCTGGAGGACAAGTCCAGCATCGGTTCCGGCATGGCTGTCGCCCTCATCACGACCCTTTACGGCGCGATCCTGGCCAACCTCATCATCATTCCGGTGGGGTCGAAGCTGGGTGACCGAAACAAGGTTGAAACCCTGACGAAGGAAATCATCATCGAGGGCATCCTGTCGATCCAGTCCGGGGACAACCCGCGGATCCTGCTGGAAAAGCTCATCGCCTTTCTGCCGCCCGTCCAGAGGGAGAGCCTCCGCCAGGAATCGGGAAAGGATTAAAGGAGCGCCGAGGAATGCCTGCCCCCAAGAAGTGTCCGAAGTGCAAGGAAGGAACTCCCGATTGGATGGTCACCTACGGGGACATGACCACCCTGCTTCTGACCTTCTTCATCATGATGTTCAACATTTCGGAAATCGACGTCACCCAGATGCGGATCGTTCTCGCGGCCTTCCAGGGCCTCGGCTCCTTCCAGGGGGGGAACACCCTCCAGGTCGGGAAGCTGGCGGAGCTGGGAAACACCGTCATGGCTCTGCCGTCCATGGAAAGGGGAAAGGCTCTTGACAGGGCCCGCAAGCGGGCGATTTCCGAATTCCAGCCCGAAATAGCGACGAAGAAGGTCCGCGTCACCGAGGATGAAAGGGGGCTCGTGATTTCCCTCGCGGCGGATTCCTATTTCCGGCCGGCCAGCGCGGAAATCGACATCGACGAGTCCCGGCGCACGATGGAACGGCTCGCGGACCTCCTGACATCCGAAGACCTGGCGGGCCGGAAGTTCCGCATCGAGGGACACACCGATTCGAGCCCGACCGACCCTGCGGGGCAGTGGAAGAGCAACTGGGAGCTGTCGGCGGCGCGTTCGGTCAACGTTCTGCACCGCCTGGCCGAATACGGCGCGGACGAAAAGCAGTTCCAGGTGGCGGGTTTCGCCGATACGGTGCCGCTCGCCGCGGAGGACACCCCCGAGGGCAGGGCATACAATCGGAGGGTCGATATCATTATAATTTCGGACGGGCATCTCTAAGGAACCGAGGAAGGAGTACTCATGTCGGACGAAATGTTTGAAGGCGAAGACGAAGGCGCGGCGGCGGGCGAAGGCATCCAGGCCGCGAAGAAGGTCGGTTTTCTGCCGGCCGTCGTCATTCAAATTCTGAAATGGGCGGCCCTCGGGCTGGGAGCTATCATCTTCATCGTCACCGTGACGGTGGTGACCATAAATTTCTTCGGGGCCGGCAGCCAGGGAGCCGTCGGACCTCAGGTGTCCACCGATTACGCGGGCAAGGCTCCGAAGTACGACTGGTTCACCAACCTGGGTGAAGTCCGGGGAAGGACGTCGGACGAAGCGCCGTCGACGATCATCGTGGATGTCAGGATAGGATATCCGAAGGGACAGAAGGCGGTCCAGACGGAACTCATCGACCGCACGCCCCAGATCCGGGACATCATACGACAGTTTTTCACGTCCAAAAAGGCCGCCCAGCTCAAACCGGAGAACGAAAACGACCTGAAAGCGGAACTCACCGAGAAAATAAACGCCATAATGACGGACGGAAAGATAAAACAGGTGGTGTTCGACAGTTTTACCGTGGTTGAATTTTAGTGAAAAGTATGTAAATATATACTATAGTAGGTTATAGAAAGTAGAGGGGGGGGGAACCGAAGCGGAATGACCGAAGTCCTGTCTCAGGATGAAATAGATCAGCTTCTTACCGCGATATCCTCCGGGGACGTCGAGACCGAAGAGGTCCATCAGGCGACCGAGCAGCGGAAGATCAAGATCTATGACTTCAAACGCCCCGACAAATTCTCGAAGGAACAGATCCGCACGGTTTCGATCATGCACGAAACCTTCGCGCGGCTGACGACGACGTCCCTGTCCGCGCAGCTCCGCAGCCTTGTGCAGGTCCACGTCGCCTCCGTCGACCAGCTCACCTACGAGGAGTTCATCCGTTCCATCCCGAACCCCACGACCCTGGCGGTCATAAACATGGACCCCCTGAAGGGGTCCGCCATCCTGGAAATCGATCCGGCCATCACGTTCTCCATCATCGACCGTCTTTTCGGCGGCAAGGGGGAGAGCGCCAAGGTGTCCCGGGACCTGACGGACATCGAGCAGTCCGTCATGGAGGGGATCATCGTCCGGATCCTGGGCAACATGCGCGAGGCATGGAGCCAGGTGATCGACCTGCGTCCGCGGCTCGGCCAGATCGAGACCAACCCCCAGTTCGCCCAGATCGTTCCCCCCACCGAACTGGTCGTGCTCGTCACGCTGGAAACGAAGGTCGGCGAAGTGGAGGGGATGATGAACTTCTGCATTCCCTACCTGA
>CAZGUL010000082.1:0-9926 GCA_964529055.1 uncultured Spirochaetaceae bacterium | reverse complement strand
GATCACCGTCCCGATGATCGAACCCGCGAGTATGGGACCCGCGATCCGTTTCAGGTCCTCTCTGGACGGCAGAATTTTCCCGATGTCCTGCTTCTGGACCGGTCCGCCGTGGACCGCCTTGTGCATGTCGAAAAAAATCTGGGAAAACGCGAACAGCCCCACAAGCACCGGAAGAAGGGAGAGACCGCTCATCAGGAAGGTGGTGTCGAAGGTGTACCGGCTCACGCCCCAGATTTCATCCACGCCGATCCGGGAGATGAAAACCCCCAGGACGCCGACGATGAGGCCTTTCAGGATGTTCTTGCTCGTCGCCCCCGCGATGATGGTGAGGCCGAAAACGGCGAGGGTGAAGTATTCCGGCGCCCTGAATTCCAGTGCGAGCTTCGCGAGCTGGGGAGACAGGAATATGAGGCAGGCGCCGCTGAAGAGTCCTCCTGCCACCGACGCGATGACGGCGATGCCGAGGGCCTTGCCGGCTTCCCCGCGCCGGGCCATCGGAAAACCGTCGAGGACCGTGGCCGCAGCCGACGGATGGCCCGGGGTCCGCAGCAGAATGGCGGATATGGAGCCGCCGTACATAGCGCCGCAGAACATGGCCGCCAGGGTTACGAGGGCGGGTCCCAGATCGAGATGGTAGAGCAGGGGGAGAAGGAGGATTATGCCCATGGATCCGGTCATTCCCGGAATCGCCCCGAGGATGATCCCTCCTATCAGACCGATCATCATGACAAGCATCGTCGACGGCTCGAGAGTGTGCATCAATCCCCGGGCAAGACCTTGTAGCATTTCCATCGATAACTCCCTGTATTAAAATAAATTGAAACGGGGAAGAAGTACGTACAGATAATTGTTGAACAGAATGTAGGTCGCCGCGCCGGTGATGACGCTGATTGCAGCCATCTTGACCCATTTCCTGAGCCCGAAAAGATACATCATGACGAACATGAAAACGGGCGTCAGCAGCAGGTACCCGAAGTACATCTGCAGCTTGATGTACGCGGCCGTTGAACCGGCGAGGAGCAGGATCTGCGTCACCTCGCCTTTCTCGTAATTCTTCCGCGTTTTCCCGAGTTTTTTCTTTACCTGGTAAAACGCGTTCCCCGCCAGAAGCAGTCCAAGGAAAAAAAGAATCGTCAGTATGACCCGCGGATAGTCTCCGGGTCCCAGACCCTTTTTCGCCGGCGGAAGAAGCCCCGCCATGTAATGCCCCGCCGCGGCAAAAACCATGATGACGAGGCCGACGATAAAATCGATTTTCGGATACATTCATCCACCTTCTAAAAGGGGAGGCCTCGGCCTCCCCTGATTGAATCGTCGAACGACGAAAACTATTTGTACTTGTCGCCGATCTTGTGCTCTTTGATGATCTGCTCGAACATCTTGTCCTCTTCGATGTTCTCCCTGCCGTACTCCTCGGGGCCGGCATAGGTTACGTCGATGAGCATGTCGTAGAATTTCTTCTTCACCGTCTCGTCCTCGATGCACTTCTTGTAGATGTCGTGAAGGCGCATGACGACTTCGTCGGGCGTGTCCTTGTGGGTGACAACGCCGCGGGACTGGAAGTACACGACGTCGAAGCCGAGTTCCCGCGCGGTGGGAATGTTCGGAAGCTGGGCGAGCCGGTTGGGAGCGAGGACCGCCAGGGCGCGAAGCTGACCCGCCTCGATGTTGGAGAGCCCTTCCGGCGGGATGTTCATGCTGACCATCGTCTGCCCCGCCAGGAGTCCCGCTGCCGCCGGGCCGCCGCCGCCGAAGGGAACGTACGTGACGTCGATACCCGCCTTCGCGGTGAAAAGGATGCAGGAGAGGTGTCCGCCGCCGCCGGTGCCCGCGTGGCCCATGGTGACCTTGCCGGGATTCGCCTTCGCGTAATCGACGAAATCCTTCAGGGTCTTGAAGGGCGAGCCGGTCTGGACCAGGATGTAGTTGAAGTTGGAAATCAGCTTGATGACGGGCTTGTAATCATGGACCGAATAATCGACCTTGGAAACGTGGGTCTTGATGGTCTGCGCCCCGTTCCATGTCATCACGTCGTATCCGTCGGGCCTGGCGAGTTTGTTGTATTCCACGATGCCCACCGCTCCCGCCGCTCCGGGAACGTTCTTGATGAGCTGGGGCTGGCCGCCGGAATATTTGGCGAAGACTTCGCCGACGGTGCGAAAAACGATGTCCGATCCGCCGCCGACGCCCCACGGCACGTGGCAGGTGACCGGCCTTTCCGGAAATTTGGACACGTCGACCTCTTTCCGGCCTTCGGCGAACGCGATTCCGCATATCAGTACTACCATGATTACCGATGCTAAGAATTTCTTATTCATGACATACTCCTTTTTCTGTATTTTCCTCATTCTAAACCGCCCCATACCAGGCGTCAACCTTTTTCCGGTCCTATTTCCAAGACCGTTTCTGGAGCCTCCCGTCCATCGAAGGCGGGCATTTTTTTCGCAAATGCCCTATAATTGCCGCAGGATGAAAAGGACATGACGAAAAAAACCGATCCCCCTCGGCTTCTCGCAAAGAATAGCGCCGAAACGTCGACATTTTACGCCCTCTCGGCGGCGGCCTTCGTATCGGGGGCCAACCTGCGCCTCTTCGACGCGCTTCTCCCGAAGGTGGCCGACGATTTCAGCGTTCCGCCCACCTCCGCGGCGATCGTCGTTACCGCGTTCACACTCGCGTACGGGCTTTTCCAGATAGTATACGGCCCCGTGGGAGACAGACTCGGCAAACTCCGGGTTATCGCCGCCGCCGTCGTCATCGCCGCGGCGGCATCCCTCGGCTGCGCCTTCGCTCCGTCCCTGCGCGCCCTCGCCTTTCTGCGTTTCGCCGCCGGGATCGGGGCCGCCGCGATCGTTCCCCTTTCTCTGGCCTGGATCGGCGACACCACGACCTACGAGACGCGGCAGGCGACGCTCGGCCGGTTCATCGGCTTTATGATGATGGGACAGGTTCTGGGACCGGCTTTCGGCGGCTTGCTGGCGCAGATTCTCAGCTGGCGGGAAGCCTTCTATACCATGGCGGCGATCTTCGCCGGCGTCGGAGCGGTGCTGATCCGCGAGGCCGCGAAGACAGGGGCATCCTCCGTTCCCGGAGCGGGTTCCGCGCCCCCGACACCCCGGCGGGGGGTGATCGGAAACTACCTCGACGTGCTCCGCGACCCCTGGGTCAGGACGATCCTCTTAACCGTATTCCTCGAAGGCGCACTTTTCTTTGGCGCTTTCGCCTACGTCGGAGTCTTCCTGAAATCCCGGTTTTCCCTTTCCTACGCGGCCACGGGAGCGCTCCTCGCCTGCTACGGTATCGGGGCCTTCCTCTACAGCGTCCTTGTCCGCAGACTCCTTGCGCTGATGAATGAAGTCGGATTCATCAGAACGGGGGGCGGGGTCCTCATAGCATCCTTCGGCCTGCTGTCCGTGGTTCCCTTTTGGCCGGCCGCGATACCCGTCATAATGTCCGCCGGCTTCGGCTTCTACATGTTTCACAATACGCTGCAGACCAAGGCGACGGAGATGGCGCCGAAGGCCAGGGGAACGGGGATAGCGGTTTTCGCGTTCTGCCTCTTTCTCGGCCAGGCCGCGGGCGTCTTCCTCCTGGGACGGTTGATCAGGGCGGCGGGATACGCCTCGGCCTTCACCGTTTCCGGAATTCTGCTGTTCGTTCTCGCCAGGATGTTCGCCAGACGGCTCGGGGGGCGGATACCGAAATAAACACGACTATTATTGACAACCGCCGACCCCAGCATTACTCTTGCCGGTGAAATCGTTTACCGAATTTGAGAGGCTTCATATGAAAAACACACTTTCCGGTTTTTTCGACGACCGGGGCGGCATCGTGCTTGCCGGAGCCGTCATTGGAGTCCTCGCTCCCCTCCTGCAGTTTCTCGGCAATCCCGCGAACATGGGTATCTGCGTCGCGTGTTTCGAGCGGGACATCGCGGGGGCGCTCGGACTGCACAGAGCCGACGTTGTTCAATATATTCGCCCGGAAATCATCGGATTTGTCCTCGGAGCCTTCGTCTCCTCCCTCCTATTCGGTGAATTTAAGGCCCGCGCGGGTTCCTCGCCCCTGGCGCGCTTCATCCTCGGTCTCTTCGCGATGATAGGCTCCCTCGCATTCCTCGGCTGCCCGTGGCGGGCCATTCTTCGCCTGGCCGGAGGCGACCTGAACGCGATTCTCGGCTTGGCGGGCCTGACTTTCGGGATTATCATCGGCATCGGATTCTTGAAGACGGGTTTCAGTCTCGGCCGGGCCCGGGAAACCGGAGCCGCCGCGGGTCTCATCATGCCCGCCCTCATGCTCGGGCTCTTCCTCCTCCTCGTCCTCCGTCCCCAATTCTCCCCCGGCGGGCCGATCTTCTTCAGCGCAAAAGGGCCGGGGTCCCAGCATGCCCCGCTCTTCATTTCCCTCGCCGCCGGACTCCTTATCGGTTTTCTCGCGCAAAGGACCCGATTCTGCACGATGGGCGCTATCCGCGACGTTATCCTGATCAGGGATCCCCACCTTTTCAGCGGTATCGTTTCGCTTCTGGTGACGGCCGTCGTCGTCAACCTCGTTTTGGGACAGACGCGCCTGGGCTTCGCCGCCCAGCCGGTGTCCCACTCAAATCATTTATGGAACTTTTTAGGCATGACCCTCGCAGGCCTCGCGTTTTGCCTCGCCGGCGGCTGTCCGGGGCGCCAGCTTTTCCTCTCCGGCGAGGGGAACACCGACTCAGGCGTCTTCGTCCTGGGAATGATTACCGGCGCGGCCTTCGCCCATAACTTCGCGACGGCGGGACGGGCCGACGCGCTCGTGAACGGGGTGCTGAAGGTCGGCGGAATATCGCCCGCGGGTATGATCGCGGTCCTTCTGGGGCTTGCGGTCTGCGTTGTATTCGGGCTTACCCTGCGGGACAGAGCCGCATAGGAGGGACGCTATGAAACAAATCGACACCAGGGGTCTCGCATGCCCCGAGCCGGTCATCAAAACGAAGAGAGCGATCGACACGAACGAATTTCCCCTGGAAGTACTGGCGGACACCCGGACGGCGGCCGGCAATATCGAGCGGCTCGCCCGAAAAAACAATTTGAAAATTTCCAGCGAGGAAAGCAAAGGGATTTTCACCATCCGGCTTGAGAAATGAAAAACGAAAAGCCGCTCTACCTGGACAACGCGGCGACATCGTTTCCCAAGCCGCCGGAGGTAGTCCGGGCCGTGACCTCGTACCTGACGGATGTGGGAGCAAATCCCGGACGTTCGGGGCACAGGCTTTCCGTCGAAGCGGCGCGGATCGTTTACAATGCCCGGGAAAAGGCGGCCCAACTCTTTTCCGCGGCGGACCCGCTCCGGATCGTTTTCACGCTGAACATCACCGAAGCCCTGAATCTCGTCCTGCGGGGTCTCCTGCCGCCCGGAAGCCACGTCGTCACCACGGGCATCGAGCATAATTCCGTCATGCGTCCCCTGCGGGACCTGGAGAAGAGCGGGGTAGAGCTCACCGTCGTGCCGATAGGACCCCGGGGCGAGGTCGACCCGGCGGATTTTCAGGCGGCGGTCCGGCCGAATACGGTCCTCTTCGCGGTCAATCACGCGTCCAACGTCTTCGGCGCCGTCATGCCCCTGCGGGAGATCGGCCGCATCGCCCGCGGGGGGGGAATTCTGCTTGCCGCGGATACGGCCCAGACCGCGGGAGTTCTTCCCCTAGCGATGGAGGACGACTTCATCGACATCCTCTGCTTCACCGGCCACAAGGGTCTTCTCGGACCGGTCGGAACCGGAGGGCTCGTCCTCGGCCCGCGGGTTCCCGAAGGGCTTCCGTTTTATTTGAAGAGCGGCGGCACCGGCAGCCGTTCGGACCAAGAGGAACAGCCCGATTTTCTGCCGGACAAATACGAATGCGGCACCCAGAACGCCGCCGGCATCGCGGGACTCGGGGCCGGCATCGAATGGGTACTTCGGAAAGGACGAGAGGAGATCCGCGAAACGGAACTTCGGCTTCTTTCCCGCCTGCTGGGCGGTCTCAACGAAATCGCCGGCATGACGGTGTACTCGGGCGCCCGCCTCGAGGCGATGGTTCCGACGGTGTCGATAAACGTGGACGGTCTGGAACCCTCCGAAGTCGGCGAAAGGCTCGACGAGGAGTACGGCATTATGACCCGGATCGGCCTTCACTGCTCGCCGGCGGCGCATAAAACGCTGGGGACATTTCCGCGCGGCACCGTGAGGCTCAGCCTGGGGATTTTTACGACGGAGGCCGACATCGATTATACTATCCGCGCCCTCGGCGAAATCGCCGCCGGGAAAAAGTGAGGCGTCATGGCACTCGCCGTCATACTCGTTTTCAGCGTCGGCCACGCTCTCAAGGGTGAAAAGATCCTGAAAGAAAATTCCGTTCCGTGCAAACTTGTGCCCGTTCCCCGGCAATTCAGCTCCGACTGCGGGGTCTGCCTGCGGATCGAGGCGGCTGACAAGGAAAGGGCCGCCGCTCTCTTTGCGGCGAGTAAAATGGAATACGAAGCCATGCGGGACCTCTAGAAGGCCCCGGTCACTTCTCGAATTTTCCCTCCGGCGGGCGCCGGCGTTTCCCGCCTTTGAATTCGATCGCTTTCACCGGGCAGACCTCGACGCAGGTCCCGCAGGCGAAACAGTCGGGAATGACACGGTCCCTCTTCAGGATCGCCCCCATGACGGTGGACGGGCAGGCCTTCTCGCAGGCGCCGCAGGCGGTGCAGGCCGCATAGTCCACCTGAATTTTTTTTAGGCTGCCCTTCTCCGCCAGCCATCCGACCAGCCCGAAGGGGCAGAAGAGGTGGCACCACGGCCGGTATACGAAAACGGACGCGAGGAGCAGCGCGGCGATGAAGACGATCCCGACGGCGCTCAGCATGAGGGGTTTGAAAATTTTAAACGGATCGACGGGATCGATGATGTCCGTCCCCCAGAGAACCGCGGCGCCGACCAAAGCGGCGAAAGTCAGGATTCGTATCGCGTTCGAAACCGCGAAGGGAATCTTATATTGCTTTAAGAGCCCCTTCGAGTCGGCCTTGTTCCGGTTGAACCGAAAAAGAAGGTCCTGCAAAGTGCCGAACTGGCAGCCCCAGGAACACAGGAATTTATTCGCGATCATCGTCCCGCCCGCGATCATGATGACGAACGCGACGAACCGGGGCGGGAAAATCGCGCGGCTATGCCCGAAAAGGATGACGGCGTCCTTGATGGTTCCCATGGGGCTCGGGTCGGCGCCGAGAGCGACGCCGAAGATCAGAACTCCCAACCCCAGAAAGATTTTGCGCCGGGCCGGATCGATCTTCCGTTTTTTCAGGAATACATACACAACGGTGAGAAAAGCCGCCCAGAGGATGAACTTCACCAGAATTTTTATCCAATCTTTGGAGGCTTCCTCATGTTCCAGCGCGAAGGCTTTGGCGGCTTTCGCGGCGATCTCCTCGGCCGGCATATTGAATTCGGCGATTTTCTTCCGGAGGTCGGCATCCGACGGCGTGTTGAAGATCTTCTTCACGGATTCCGAGGACAGGCCGTTCGCCCCGGCGAAATCTTCGAGCGTCATATCGGTCTCGAGGACGACTTGCCGGTCGGGCGGCGGGGTTTCCGGTTTTCCTCCCCACAGCTCCGCCGATACCGAGGAAAGGACGACGACCGCCGCGGTCACCGCCGCCGCGGCAAAAATGATTTTCAGAACTGATTTCTCGTTTTTCATGTGAAGCCTCCGGCGTAAGTTTACACCCTACTTTTCCTTCGGGAAGGGCCAGGCGACGATGCCGCCCTCCATGACCTTCACGTTCGTGTAGCCGTTGGCCATCAGGGTCCGGGCGACTTCGTATCCACGGAGCGAAATCTTGCAGTAGGTGATGATTTCCGTGGACTTGTCCTTCGGGAGCTCGCCGAGCCTTCCGTGGATCGCCCCCACGGGAATCAGGTGTTCGCCGATGCCGAGACGGGATTCCTCCCACTCCTCCGGACTGCGGGCGTCGATGATGAAGGGCTTTTCCCCCTTCGCGAGCTTGTACCGGACCTCCACGGCGGAAAGTCCCATCATCAGGCCGCGCAGCTTGTTCTGCATCGCATGGGCGCAGGCCACGATGTTGTCGATGGCAAGGGAGAAGGGCGGCGCGTAGGGAAGGTCGGCATTGACCAGGTCGTTCACCGTCAGCCCCCCCATGATCGCCATGGCGGCCATCGCGATCTGCTTGCTGGAATCACCCAGACCGATGCACTGGAACCCCAGAACCTTGCCGGTGCTTTTGTCCGCGATCATTTTATTGATGAGGATTTTCGCCCCCATGAAGTCCGGCTTGTCAGGACCGGCGGTGATGACCGTCTCGATGTTCGTTATGCCCTGTTTCTTCGCCGACGCCTCCGACAGGCCGGTGGAGCCGGCGGAGAAATCGAAGACCTTGCAGACGCCTGTCTGGATCGTGCCGGGGAAGGTGACCACGTTTCCCATGATCGCGTTCTCCCCCGCCACCCGGCCTTCCAGGTTCGCCAGGTCGCCGTAGGGGCCGTGGATGCTGTTCCCGGTGATGCGATGGGGAATTTCGATGCAGTCGCCCACGGCGTAAATGTCCGGATCGTTGGTCTGCATGTACTCGTTTACGACGATCCCGCCCGTTTTCCCGGTTTCGATGCCGGCTTCCTTCGCGAGTTTCGTGTTCGGCACGACGCCGATGGCCACCACCGCGAGTTCGCAGGGGATCTCGTCGCCGTTGGCGAGCTTCACGGCCCGGAGGCTGCCCTTGTCGTCGCCGAGAAAGGCCGCAACCGCGTTGTCGGTTATGACGTCCGCCGCGTGGGCCTTCACGTGGTTTTCCAGGATCTTCGCGAGCTGCCAGTCCAGGAACATCAGGATCTGGGGCAGCATTTCGATGACGGTGATCTTGATCCCCGCCAGCTGGAGGGCCTCGCAGGTCTCGATGCCGATGAGACCCCCTCCCACGACGACCGCTTTCTTGATTTTTCCCTCGTCCCGCACCTTCCGCAGGAAATCCGCGTCGGGCATGCTCTGGAGCGTGCTTATTCCCTTCAGGTCCGTGCCGGGGACCGGAGGCATTCTGGGATACGCGCCGGTCGCGACGATGAGCTTGTCGTAGGGCAGCGTTTCCGTTTTTCCGGTGGAGAGATTCTTCACGTCCACCGTTTTTTTCTTCCGGTCGATCGCGACCGCTTCCGTGTCCGTGCGGGCGGCGATCTTCTTCGCCTTCATGTAATACACCGGGTCCCGTACCACGCCGGTGGGCGTGCAGAGCAGCTTGTTCCGGTCGTCGAAGAATCCTCCCACGTAGTACGGATAGCCGCAGGAGGCCATGGAGAGATCGTGGGCCTTCTGGATGATGGTGATTTCGGCTTCATAGTCGAGACGCCGGGCGCGGGCCGCGGCTTTGGGGCCCGACGCGGACCCTCCGAGAACGATGATTTTTTTCGGCATGACAGGCTCCTTCAGTTTTTTTTCGACTTGACAAACAGCGGGAACGGACAAAGAATACATATATACATCTGTATTCCTGATACATATTCTAAGGACATACATGAAATATTGCAAACCGAAAACCGTAAAAAAGAAACGCCGTCTCAATATCGCCGTGTCGGAGGAAATCTGGGACCGCTTCGTTCCGGCGCTGGAAAGGGAATGGGGTGACAGTTTCACGTCCTGGGTGGAGTTCGCGATGGAATGCTACTCCCGGACCGCCTGCGAAGGCTGCCCCTACAACAGGGACGACATGCCGAAAAGCAGGGGAATCGGCAAGCGCGATCTGAAATCGAAATAGGAGGACATATGGGTAACGAATCGAGGAAGTATCTGCCCCTGGCGACCCTGCTGGTGATTTCCGGGGCCATGTTCGCCGGCCACTTCGGCGTAGGCGACGTGATTTTCCCGGTCATTCTGGGGCGCGACGCGGGCTCGAGCTGGCTGCCGTCGGCCCTGGGGTATT
>CAZGUL010000081.1:0-9961 GCA_964529055.1 uncultured Spirochaetaceae bacterium | reverse complement strand
GACGGGACCGTCCGGCCGCCCTACGTTCCGTTCCGGGTGGGAACCTCGATCCAGGTCCTGAAGAGCAAGCCGGGCTACCACGAGGCGGTGGAAAAGATAACCGTCGGTGAGGGCGTCAACGACGTGACCCTCCGCCCGCTGGACCGGAAATTCCGCCACGAAACCAGCGTCTACTGGACCAACGGCCAGGCCCTCGGGGCGGGAGCCGGTTACCGGTACTACCCGAACCCGGATTATTTTTTCCTGGGCGCGGATTACCAGTTCTATGTCCAGCACGATTTCGCGGAAGGAAGCAGTCCGGTGCTGCACAACGAGTTCTCCTTCGCCGCGGGCGGCTACCTCTTCAGTTCCTACCGGAGCAGGGTCAGGCTGGGGTACTCCGCCGGCCTGGGGGTCGTCGTGACGTCCTTCACCGTTCCGGACCTTCCGGTGTACACCGACTACTACGTCAACTACGCCAGCGTCTTCATCGACGTCAATTTCCGGCCGTGGACGTTCTTCATCTATGCCTACGGCAAATATTCCCTGGGATGGGGCAACGAAATCCTGGGGACGGGTCACATGAGCGACAACATCGGGCCGCCGGTCGGTCTGGGGGTGCGGAAAAAATGGTAGGAAAACCGTTCCCGCGCGCCGCCGTCTTCATGGCCGCCGCGGCGTCGGCGCTTCTCCTCGGGGGCTGCGCGGATTTTCTCGGAAATTCCGTGTTTCCCTCCTATCTGCCGTCCCTGGACGGGAGCGCGGAATTCGGCGATCTCGTACCCGGCGGCGCCTACAAGGGGGAGTACGATATCTGGCTGCGGACCGTGACGGCCATGTCCGGACGGCGGTTCGTCGTCGTGGGACTGGATTATTACGACGACGTAAACCGGGCCGACCTTTTCCTGATTTTTACCGGGGATTTGAAATTCATCAGGAAAATCAGCAGGGAGAATATATACGGCGCGGGTTTCGAATACGGCGCTTCCCGGTTTGCCGCACCCGCCCCGGCGGGGGATAATATTCTCCTGGGATTCTACGGTCCGACGAATCCCCTGGTGTCCGTAAACCCCTTCGACGGCACATGGTCGGCGTATTCCGATCCGCTCAATCTCGTGGGGCAGTATTCCTACATGAACAACCCCGGAATCGCGATGCCCGCCACCGGGTCTGTGTGGTTTGTGCGGGGCGACGAGGAAAATCTTCTGTACTACGAGGAACTCACGAGCGCGTATCTTTCGGGGTCCACCGGATCGAAAACCGTGTTCGCCGCGCCTTCCACCGAAACCGGGGGAAGCTTCTGGGGCGCGGCGCCGAATGCCGACCGTACGGCCGTCACCGCCGCTTTTCGCGGTTACACCAGCGGGAAAATTTTCGCCGCCGCCGCCCCGGGCACCCCCGCGGCTTTCCCCAACCCGCTCTTCGCGACCGATGTCACGCCCTTTTCCGCGGTTCCTTATTACGGCTACGAAACGATGTTCGCGGTCCGGGGCGGCCTGGTGGCTGCCAACTGGGGGGACGACTGGAAATTCTACCGGTTCGGCGGCGGCGTCGAAACCGGGCCGGGGGACGAGGACCGGGAGGACCTGGTCTGGACCTTCGCCCCGGAGGGAGACACGTATTACCTCGTCGAAGGGCCGAATTCCCGGATCTTCAAGATCAGGACCTGGTGGTGAGCATGAAAGAGGTCAGAATCAGCCCGCGCGTTGCTGCCGTCCTTCTCTTGTTCCTGCTCGCCTCGGGCGCGGCGGCCCAGGACGCGGCGGTCTCCGCTCCGGAAAAGGTCGAAGCCGTCGTTCCCCCCCGGAAAATCCTCGTTTTCTACCGGGACGAGTCCGGCGCGCCGGCGGGGCGGGGAAAAATACTCCTCCGGGAGTCCCTCCTCATTTCACTGCAGAACGTCCGGGAGGACTGCTTCGCCGTGGAGGCCGAACCGCTCGCGGGGCCGGACGGGGACGACGAAAAATCGAGCCTCGCCCGGAGGCGGGCCTGCGACGGCTGGTTCTTCGCCCGCGTCGCCGATTCCCCGGCGGGGCTCCGGGTCGATTACGTTCTCTACGATTCGATAAGTCTCGTCTACGCGGCCCGGGCTTCCTTCGAGGCGCGCAGGCCCGACGCCCGCGACCTGGCGCGGGTCTTCTGGCGCGACGCCGCCGCGTCGCTCGCGAGCCTGCCGCCCCTGGATCCCCTGCCGTCCTTCGTGGTGCGGGGAACGCCGGGCACCCGGATTTTCGGCCTGGGGAAAAAGGGACTCCGGCTGGACGGGGAGGGCTCCGCGGAGGTTTCCGTTCCGGTTCCGGGAATTTATACGGTGAGGGCCGAAAAGCCGGGCTACGATCCCGTCGTCCGGCAGGTCCTGGTGAAGGAGTCCAGCGGCGAGATCGTTCTGGACCAGAAACGGGGGTCCCTGTTTTCCCTGGACTTCTCGCTGCTGAACGCCCAGTATCCGGGTTTCGACGTCGCGGTATTCGCCGTTCCCAACGCCTTTTTCCTCAAAACCGGGTTCACCAGTTTTTTCAACGGCATCGGCGGTTTTCTCTCCTCTTCGGATGACGAAACCGCGGACATCATGGTGTCCCATCCGCTCCTGCACCTCACCATTCAGGCCGGTTTCTACGCCCGCGCCGCGGACAGTTATTTCCGGCCGTATCTCGGCGCCGGCGCCCTGGTGCGGCTGTTCTTCGCCGACAGCGGGACCGTGGTCGAGCCGGTGGTTCCCTACGCGGTATTCCCGGTGTTCGGTTTCGAATTCTCGGCGGACCCGAAGAGCCGGTTTTACCTGGAAGCGACACCGACTGCCTATTACGTCGCGCGGAGGAACCTCGTTCCGGGTATGGATTTCAACGAGTACGTCACGGATTACCTGTACTCCGACGGCGGGGCGGGTTTCAACCTGGCGGAAACCTGGTTCGTGGACGTTCTTTCATTCCGCGTCGGTTTCAGGAGGCACCTGTGAGAAGGCGGGCGTTCGCCGCCGCCGCGGCGGCAGCCCTGCTGGCGGTCTCCTGCTGGAGTCCTCCCTTCAACGAGGAGCTTTCCCTGTCCGCGCTGGCCATGGGCGAAATGGAGAAGGTCTACGAGTTCACCGCCGCGTATGGGATGGACCCGTACAGCCGGCCGAATATGATGTTTGTCCCGAATCCTTCCCCGACGGCGCAGGGAGGTGTTCTCGCAGTCGGGTATGAAAATCCGATGCTCACCTATCTTCTGCCGTGGTCTTCCGGGGGCTCGGCCGGCCTTTCCGCTCCCGCCACCGCCACGTCGGATCCCGTATTTTTCGGCTATTTCGGCGATCCCGCCGTCAATCCCCGTTTTCCCGTTGTCCTGATGGGTGACCTCCTGAATCCGAACGTCGAATTGTACATCTACAATACGGCCATGACCGTCACGACGTACTACCCCCTGAATCTCGTCGAGAACCGCACCGGGCTGTTGGCGGAGGATCTCTACATTCTCGGACTGCATCTCTATCCTCATCCCGATCCGACGAGGATGTGGGTCCACATTCTCGCGTCCCATGTGGATCCCGTCGATCCGGCCCAAAAACGCATCTACGAGCTGGCGTACATCGTCGATACCGCGGGAACGATGACCTACGCGTACAACATAAACTCCCTGCGGTTCGGGCTGCCGGAGGACCCGCCGCCGGCCATTCCGGCCGACGAGGACTTCATCCCGCTCAAGGTCGGCTACTTCCATTCACCGGCGACGCGGAGGAGCTACATCAATTTCAAATCCGGCGGGGAGTACCGCACCACCACATGGCCGGCCTCGTCGGAGGGGGCGGCCGAGATTCCGGTACGGGAGAAGATTCTCGCCGTCCTTGCCACCGGCGAGGTCCTGACCCGGGACGGGACTTACGGCGTCGTATACGGTCCCCTGGGGGACAGGAAGTACAAGTTTCCGCTGGGGGAACTCCTGTTCGGGTATGAAACCGTCGTGGGAGGCAGGCCGACCCTGTTTTTCTCCCGCATGTACCGGGATGAAAATAGCGGCGGGAACGCGGCCTTCGCGGTTTACGCGATTCCCACCGCGGACCTCGGCCGTCTGCGTTAAAAAGCGCTGCGGAGTCCGGCGTTACCGGGTGAATTCCTGCAGGGTTTCCAGGTATTCCTTCATTTCGGGATTGTTCCGCTGGCGGGCGAGTTCCGCCGCCAGGTATCTGTCCATCTCCGTCTTCGATCCGTACGACGAGAGCCGGAAGGCGATGTCCGATGCCTGCATCAGCGCCTCGCCGGCGCCGGCGGTCTGGAAGGCCCGGTCGTAGCGCTTTATTCTCCCGTCGAGGCCGGGAAAATGCGTCCGCATGCTCTCGGAGGCGAGGAAGGTGTCCAGAAGGAGTTTCGCTTCCACGATTCCGGCTTCGCCCTTCGCACGGATGACTCCGTCCTCCTTCGCGGCGTAGTCGGCGTACGAGCTTTTCACGCGGCCGAATTCGGCTTCCACCGCCGCGAGCCGGCGGAGTTCCTCCTGGGCCGCCTGCGGAACGGCCGGCGCCGCCGCCGCGTCCACGACGGGCCCCTTCCGAAGTTCCACGATCTGGGCGGACATCGCCGCGATCCGCGCCTCGTATTCGCTCCTTAGGTCCGCGTTCTGCCTGCGGAGCGACGCTTCCACTGCGGCCTTTTCCGCCTGCAGGGCGGCCAGAGTCGAGGACGCCGCGCCTCCCCGGCTTTCGACGAGATTATTCTGGGCCTCCACGGTTCTGCGGATTCCCGCCAGTGCCTCCGACGTCTGCTCGCTCCGGGGATAACGCTGGAGAAGGGTAATGTACGCCGCGGCGGCCTGCTCGTAGCGGCCGCCCGCGAAATGGGTGCCGCCTTCGGCCAGGAGCCCCGCGGCGCTCCGGGACTCGAGGTCCCTCTGCTCCGCGGAAAGGATTTCGTACCCTGTTTTCCGGATGTTGCCGGCAACCGCCGCGCCGGTTTCACGGGGCAGGGGAAGGTGTTCCAGCACCCGGGCGTAACCGTCCCACGCTTCCGGGTAGTTGCCAGCCGCGAAGGCGGTTTCCGCCCCGGTCAGCGCTTCCTGCAGGGCGCCGAGACGCGCCGCCTCCTCCGCCTGCAGCTTCCTGACGAAGTACTCGTGGGAGGCGAGGACCTCCGGAACGCGGCTCAACGCCGCGGTGTATAGCCTTTCCGCCGCGGGAATGTCGCCCGCCTGCCGCGCGGCGTCGGCTTCCGCCGTGGTCTTCCGGATTTCATCGATCAGCGGGCCCGTCTGCAGGGCCTGGGAGATCGAGAGGCTCTGTCGTGTCTTCAGAAGATTCTCGTCGATCATGGACATCAATGCGTCGGCGACGGAAAGGTCCACCGCGCGGCGGGTCTGGATTTCCGGGATCGCGAGGACAGAGGGTTCGTTCAGAAAGTTCTTCATCGCGGCCAGGGTTTCCCGGGCCTCCGCGAGACCGCCGGCCCTCAGGTGGTTTCCCGCCGCGGAGTAGAAGCCGAGAATCTGGTTTTCCACCAGGGCGGCCCGTTCCTTCTGCTCGCCCAGACGCCGGAGTTCGGCCTGGGCCTGGGACAGCCTCTCCCGCGATTCGGCGTCGGCGCTTTGCAGGGCGCGGGTGCGTTCCTCGAGCTGGGCACGGAGGGCGTCTTCCCGTTTGCGGGAATCGGCGAGGATGGCGGCCCGCTCGTTGTTCAGCGAGACCAGGCTGGTCTGGAAGTCCGTCTGGAGCTTCCGCAGATTGTTTTCAGCCGCGATCCGTTCCGCTTCGACCTGCGTCTTGAAAGCCGCCAGTTCCGCGTTGAACTCCGCCGTCTTCTGTTCCTCGAATTTCTTCATGCGCTCGGCGATCACCGCTTCCGACAAGCCCTGGGCCGTGAGCCGTTTCCGCTCTTCGGCGAGCTCCGCTTCCAGGGCTGCCCGCAGCTCTTCTTCCTTCTGCATGACCCGGGCGTCCATGTTGGACTGCAGGTCCCTGCGTTCCCGGTCGATTTCACCGAGCCGGGCGGTGATCGAGGTGATTTCCGCTTCCTTGGCCCTGATTCTGGCCTCGGTTTCCTTTTTTATCTCCTGGATGAGCCGGCCTTCGGCGGACCGGATTCCCGCGCTTTCCCTGCGGATTTCGGTTTCGCTCTGCCGGAAAAACGACGAGAGGGTGAAGAGCCCGGCGGCGAGAAGGGCGTACGCGCCGATGTTCACGACAACCGGAAATACGACGCCCCGCTTCCTCGCCTTGACGGTCAGTGCCTCGGGGGCGGCGGAGATCCTGTTCTTCCGGGCGACACTTTCGATCTGGGACAGAATGTCCTTCTGGTCTTCCTCGGAAATGCCGGAACTCGAGTCGAATACGATGCCAAGGTCGTCCGCGGAGGCGTCGGACGCGGTGTTCCGGCGGATCTGCTTTGCCCTTTTCAGGAGACTCATGTACGCCCCTCCGAGCTGCTACCGTTTTCCCGTCTGAACGTCCGGTATGTAGAGGCGATAGTTTTGCTGGATGAGATGCGGGTTCCTGATGCCGTTCGCTTCCGCTATTTTCCTGTAGAGCCACGGGTCTTCGTAAAACGACCGGGAAAGGTTCCAGAGATTGTCGCCCTTGACGGTGGAATAATACACGCCGACGCTTTCGGGTTTGCCGACGATGGGCGCGGGTTTCGCAGGTTTCACCGGTTCCGCCGCGGCGGGCGCCGCCGGCCGCGGTTCAGCCTTCGGAGCCTCGGCAGCCAGCGCAGGCGGTGCGGACGCGGCTTCCTCGCCCCGGAAACGGGGCAGGAAATGGAAAATCGCCAGGGCTATTCCCGCGGCGAGTATTCCCGCGGCGGCTATCAGCAGGAGGGGCTTGAAATTCCTGCCTTCCCGGACGGTCTCCTTTTCGTCGCCGTTGTAGGGCGCGAAATACGGGGTTTCGTAGGTGTCCTCGGTCTTGCCGGAGGATGCCTCTTCCGCCTCCCCGGGGGCGCCTTCAATCTCGAAATCGGGGATGTCGTATGTTTCTTCCCGCGGCAGGGTCTCCAGATTGACGGCCAGACTCTTTTCGTTGTCGCTTTTCAGGTCCCGGGCCTTGGAAATGAGGCTGCCCGTGTCGTCGATATTCATCAAAAGCTCGATTTCGGGCTCCCCTCCGGGGGCGGGGGATATCCGGTCGATTTTCATGCTGCCGATGTATTCGGGATTCGCCATTTCGGCGTCGGCCCCGCGGTACAAATCGATCTGGACCGTCGGCTGATCGTCCTTCACCGTCGTGAGGATGACCTTTTTCTTTTTCTTTTCCGACTCTTCGATGATCGGGAAATAACTCCCGTCGGCGATTTTGATTCCTATCATAATACCCTTATAATCGACACGAGGCCGGTTTAAATTGAATTCTAACGCGTCGGCCGGGAATCATCAAGTGTTTTTCCGGGAAAGAAAAAAAAAGCCCCCGGGGCGGAAACGTCCGGGGGCCGCGGGAAAAAGCGTGTCCTACACAGCCGCGACGGGCTCCGGAAAGGAGGGCGTTTCCTCGGCGATGGCCATGGCCTCCTCCTTTTCCTTTTTTGCCGTGAATTCCGGCTTGAATTCCACGTGTTCCCCGATGATTTTTACCCGGGAATGATTTTTCCCCTCCCCGTCGGTCCACCTGTCCTGTTTGAGCCGGCCCACGACCCGCACCCCGCGCCCCTTTTTCAGCGTGTCGGCGCAGTTTTCGGCGAGTTTCGACCAGACCTCGACGTCGAAAAACGAGACTTCCTTCTGCGTTTCGTTTTCCGCGCGGAAGAACCGGTTGGACGCCACGCTGAAACTGCACACCGGCGTGCCCTTCGGCGTCTGGCTCAGCACCGGATCCCGCACCAGGTTCCCTTCCACGAGAATGGAATTCAGACTGTTCATGACGACCTCCTGTGACATTGTGTTTCCACGTATATATACGCGCGGGGATTGCGGGACGCTTCACGAATTCGGAAATAATTATGCGGAAACGGTGGGGGGACAAAAAAAACCGCTCCCCGGCGGCATGCCGTCAGGAAGCGGCCGTACGCCGGGGAGCGGCCGGCCGGCGGTGGGGCGCCGGCGGGAATGCGCCTCCGGACGACGCCGGAGGCGGGGGGCTCAACCCTTGATCAGTTTTTCCAGCGATTTCCCGTCCCGGTGCAGGGCTTCCGCCACTTTCGGGCCCGGGCCGCTCATGCCGAAGGTGTCGATGGTGAAAAGATCGTCCCGTGACCGGACGAAGCCTTCCCAGCCGTAGGAGACCCCGACCTCCGCGACGATGGTGCGGATGTCCGGGGGCAGGACCTTTTCGCGGTACGCCTTGTCCTGGGCCATGAACAGCTCCCGGGACGGCATTGAAACGACGCGGACCTTTCCGCCCGCGGCTTCGGCCGCCTTCACGGCCAGGCTGACCTCGGAACCCGTGGCGAGGACGATCGTGTCGGGCGCTCCGCCCGGGTCCCTGACCACGTAGGCGCCCCTGCGGAAGGAGTCCTTCCAGTCCGGGTCCGCCTTCGGGTACACCTCCAGGTTCTGACGGGTAAGCACCAGGGCGGTGGGGCCGTCGGTGCGCCGCAGGGCGGTTTCCCACGCCGCCGCGGTTTCCTGCGCATCCCCGGGCCGCAGGACGACCAGGTTCGGGATGATCCGGAGCGCCGCCAGGTGTTCGATGGGCTGGTGGGTCGGGCCGTCCTCGCCGACGAAGATCGAATCGTGGGTGAAAATGTAGATCGCGGGGATTTTCATCAGGGCCGCGAGGCGGATCGCGGGTTTCATGTAATCGGAGAAGACCAGGAAGGTGGCGCAGAAGGGCCGCAGGGCGCCGTAGAGGGCCATGCCGTTGCAGACGGCCCCCATCGCGTGTTCCCGGACGCCGAAATGAAAGGTTCGTCCGGTCGGGTTTTTCAGGCTGAAGTCGCCATACTCCGGCATCGCCGTGTTGTTGGAGGGCCCCAGGTCCGCCGAGCCGCCGACAAGGTTCGGAACCGCCTTTGCGACCGCCTGCAGGACTTTGCCGCCGGCGGACCGGGTGGCGACGCTGTCGCCGGTCTTGAACTCCGGCAGGGCAAGGCCGTCGACCGCGGGGTCCTTCGCGTGCCAGAGGTCCCACTCCTTTTTGAGGGCCGGGTTGGTCTTCGCCCAGGCGTCGAAGGTTTTCTTCCATTCATCGCAGGCCTTTTTGCCTTTTTCCCGTTGCGCGGCGAAGTAGGAAAGCGCGTCGGGATGCACGAAGAACTCGGCGGTTTCCGGCACGCCCATGGCCTTTTTGGCCGCCTTGATCTCGTCCGCTCCGAGGGGCGCGCCGTGGGTTTCGTGGGAGCCCTGCTTCGTGGGCGCCCCCTTTCCGATGACCGACTTCAGGATTATCAGGGACGGCTTCGCCTTTTCGGCCTTTGCCTTCTCGACCAGCTTCATGATGGCGGTGAAATCGTAGGCGTCGCCGGACAATGCCTGCCATCCGTAGGCTTCGAAGCGTTTCGCCACGTCCTCGGTGAAGGTGATGCCCGTATTGCCTTCGATGGTGATGCTGTTTGAATCGTAGAAAACGATGAGCTTGCCCAGGCCCAGGTGCCCGGCCAGCGAGGCGGCCTCGGACGCGATGCCTTCCATCATGCAGCCGTCGCCGGCTAGCGCGTAGGTGTAATGGTCGACGATGGTGTGTTCCCGGGTGTTGAATTTGCCGGCGACCATCGCCTCGGCGACGGCGAGGCCAACCGCGTTTCCGATGCCCTGGCCCAGCGGGCCCGTCGTGGTCTCGACCCCCTCGGTGTGGCCGTATTCGGGATGTCCCGGTGTCTTCGATCCGATCTGCCGGAAGTTTTTGATGTCGTCCAGGGTTACCTTGTAGCCCGAAAGATGCAGAAGCGAATACAGGAACATCGATCCGTGCCCGGCGGACAGCACGAAGCGGTCCCTGTTGGGCCAGAGCGCGTCTCCGGCGTAATGATTGAGAATTTCCCCGTACAGCAGCGCGCCGATTTCCGCGCAGCCCATGGGCATTCCGGGATGGCCCGAATTCGCTTTCTGAATGGCGTCCATCGAAAGGGTCCTGACGGTGGTCGCCGCG
>CAZGUL010000080.1:9414-9964 GCA_964529055.1 uncultured Spirochaetaceae bacterium | reverse complement strand
TGGTGAAATGGGAAAACGAAACCGAGCTCCTGAAACTTCAGGCAAAATGGGTCGAAGAGGCGAAGGCGGCCGGAATATCCACCGCGGATTCCATCATGGACAAAACGCGGGGAATAATGAAGGAAGCCATGGCCCGGGACAAGAAATAATCCGATTTCAAAGGCGGCGGGAAGGGCGGCCTTCCCGCCGTGCCGCATCCGGCCCGTATTGTAATAAAAAACATGAAAGCGTTTTTCCATAAAATCAATCAGATCCTTTCGGCGTTCTCCGGCTGGCTCATGCTGATCATGATGGTGCTGCTCATCCTGGACATCGTCAGCAGGGGAGTCGGCCGTCCGTTTCAGGGCATAGCGGAAATGTCCGTTTTCGTCATGATGGTCGTCATTTACCTGGGGCTCGCCCGCTGCGAGGAGAATGACGAAAACGTTCGCATCGAACTCATACTTGTCCGGCTTCCGTGGAAATACAAGAAATTCCTTCTCCTTTTCATCGACCTCGTGCAGGTGGGCGTCATCGGAATCTTTTTTTTCGAGATGGTCCGCAACACGAT
>CAZGUL010000080.1:9153-9404 GCA_964529055.1 uncultured Spirochaetaceae bacterium | reverse complement strand
CGATAGTCGCTTTCCGCACCCAGGAGGCGGTGGCGGGCACGGTCCAGTTTTTCGTCTGGCCCGTAAAGGTTTTCATCGTCATAGGATTGTTCTTTTATCTCATGCAGATCCTGGTGAACATGCACCGCAATCTGCGGAATCTCGGGCGGTCGGATGAACCGAAAATCGATGCCGAAAAGATCGACCTGTCCGATATAGCGTTTTAAGGAGCGTTTCGATGGATTTCCTGTTTGTCGGCTCTGTCGTCATAC
>CAZGUL010000080.1:0-9143 GCA_964529055.1 uncultured Spirochaetaceae bacterium | reverse complement strand
TTTTGCTTCTGGGAACGATGGCTGTGGGAATCCCGATCGGTACCGCGTTCATCCTGAGCGGTCTCATCGGAAGCGTAAGCCTCATCGGAATAACGGGGGCCCTCTCCCTGCTGAGCCAGACGGCCTATCACTCCATCGCGACGCCGACGTGGGCGTGCATTCCCCTGTTCATTCTCATGGGGGAATTCGCGGGGATCGGAAGTTTCGCGGCCCGGGCCTACAAGGGCGTTCACGGCCTCACCTACGGAATGCCGGGGTCCCTCGGCGTGGCCACGTGTTTCGGCTGCGCCGCCTTCGGCGCGATGTCCGGGTCTTCCATCGCGGCGACGGCGATCTTCGGAAAACTGGCCCTTCCGGAGATGAAGAAGTTCAAATACGACATGAAACTCGCCGTCGGGTGCATCGCCTCGGCGGGCACCTTCGCGTCCATGATTCCCCCGAGCATGATGTTCATAATCTACGCCATGTTCACCCAGACGTCGGTGGGCAAGCTTTTCGCCGCCGGCATCATCCCCGGTCTTATCACCGCCCTCGTCTATTCGCTGATGATCATCCTCCGGGTGAAGAGAAATCCCGATCTCGCTCCCAATTTCGAAACGGAAAAATGGCCGGCGGCCCGGCGGGCGCGGGAAGGGTCCCGGCTCTGGCCCATCGCACTCATAGCCGTGGTCGTCCTGGGGGGAATGTACAACGGGCTTTTCACTCCCACCGAGGCCGCCGCCGCGGGAGCTCTTTTGACCCTTTTTCTCGCCTGGCGCCTCAAGGATGTAAAATCGCTGAAGGACGTCGTCCACGCCATGAAGAATTCGGCGAACACGACGGCGATGCTTTTTCTCATCAATATCGGGGCGCTGTACTACAGCCGGGTCCTCGCCATCACGCGGCTGCCGGCGGAAATCACCCAGATCATCGACAAGCTGCCGGTCCCGGGGATCGTCATCATCCTGCTGATCATATTCATCATGTTCCTGCTGGGCATGATCATGGTCCCAGTAGGCATCTACGCGCTGACTCTTCCGATCGTTTTTCCGATCGTCGTCCGGCTCGGCTACGATCCGATCTGGTTCGGCGTCATCTGCCTCAAGATGACGGAAATCGGGGCCGTCACGCCGCCGGTGGGTCTGAACGTGTACGCGATGAAGGGCGTATCGGGCAGGGATATATCCCTGGAAAACATTTTCGCCGGGGTGTGGCCGTTCGTGGTCTGCGATCTCATCGTTCTCGTGTTTATGATCGTTTTTCCGCAAATCACCACATGGCTGCCGAAGCTTCTTCTGGGCTGAGGGCCGGGCCGGCGGCCCTACCCGGCGGAGCCGCCGTTCCCCAGTTTTTTCGAGGCTTCCCGCGCGACGGAGAGGGCCATCCCGATGAGGCGCTCCGTCCCCTTCTGGCGGATGCGTTCCGCAGGTCCCGTAATGCTGAACGCCGCCATGATGGCGCCGCTGTTGTCGAGAACGGGCGCCGCGATGCAGAATCCGCCGAGTTCCGTTTCCTCGTTGTCGATGCTGAAGCCCCGCTTCCGGACGGTCTCGCATTCCCGCCGGAGAACGCCCGATTCGGAGATCGAATTGGGGGTCAGTTTTTTCAGCGTGTGGGAGGAAAGGTAATCCTCGAGTTCTTTTTCCGAAAAGCCGCTCAGGAAGAGCTTGCCGGACGCGGTGCAGTACAGGTTGAGGTGGGTCGCGATGGACGGGACCGCCCTGATGAAATTGCTGCTGACCACCTGGTCCACGTAAACCGCCGTATCCATGTCACGAAGCACGAGCGACGCGGTCTCTCCGGTCTCGGCCGCGAGCCTTTCGAGAAAGGGGTGAAGGGTCCGGGCAAGATTGAAACGTTCCTCCGCTTTCTTTCCCAGGTAAATGAGGGCCCAGCCGAGGCTGTATTCCTTGGTCTTGGGATCCTGAAGGAGAAAATTACGGTTTTTAAGGGAGTTCAACAGGCGGAGAAGGGTCGTTTTCGGCACACGCGTTTTTTTGGAAAGACCGGCGAGGTCTATAGGGGCGTTCAGTTCGCCGATGCGTTCGAGGATCGAAAGGGCCTTGTCCAGGGCTTTCACGTTGGAATCCTTTCGTGGTGCGCTTTTTGCCGTGTTCTTCATCTCTCCGCCGTTTTTTGATGGTTTTACATCAGCGCGGCGTTCAGTCTATACTAGCGCCTGAGTATTCGCAATGGGGGAAAAAATGAAAGAAAGATTCGACCTGGTGCTGTCCGGCGGAATCGTCGTCCGGGGCTGCGGCCACTTTCGAAAGGATGTGGGTGTCCGGAACGGAAGGATCGCCGCCGTCGAGGACGATCTCGGCGGGGTGGATTCTTCGCGGACGATCGACGTTCGAGGCAGGTACGTCCTGCCGGGGATCATCGACGCTCACACCCACCCCTATTACGAGGACGACTTCGCATCGCTTCCCGAGGTGGCCGCGTGGGGCGGGACGACGACGGTGATCCATTACGCCTACGCGTTTCCCGGCCAGACGGTGAAATTCGCCCTCGACCAGGCTCTCGAGACGGCCCGGAAAGAGTCGTGTCTGGATTTCGCCCTGCATCTCGGGCTCTTCGAGGTGGAAAAGCAGTACGGGCAGATTCCCCACGCATTTCCCTACGGAGTGAAGTCCTTCAAGATGTTCATGACATACGCCAAGCTCGGGCGGATGACCAGCGATTATTTCCTCACCGCGTCGATGGACCTGGTGGCGGAAAACGGCGGGATGGTCATGGTCCATGCGGAAAACGGTCTCGCCACGGATTACCTGGAAGACAAATTCAACCGGCTCGGAATTTCCGCGAAGGACGCCTTCACCCGCATGCGCCCCGCCATCCTCGAGGCCGAGGCGATCAACAGGGCGATCTCCATCGCCCGGCTCTGCGGGTGCCCGATCTACATTCCCCACATCAGCGTCGGGGTCGGGCTGGAACCGGTCGTGAAGGCCCGGCAGGCGGGGCACCGGGTGTACGCCGAAACATGCCCGCAGTACCTGCTCCTCACCGAGGACGATTTCAACCGCTGGGGTCCCCTCGCGAAAATCGGGCCTCCTCTCAGGACCCGGGAGGACAACGAGCTCCTCTGGAAAGCCGTCGCCGAAGGGGTCATCGACGTTGTCGCCAGCGATCACGCGCCGAAGACGAAAAAAATCGACGACGACTTCTTTTCCGCCGGATACGGATCTCCCCAGGCCGAGACGCTGCTGCATTCCGTGTACCAGTGCGGTGTCTCGGAAGGCCGGATCCCCCTCACCACGCTGGTGCGGATCCTGTCGGAGAATCCCGCGAAAATCTTCGGAATTTACCCGAAAAAGGGAACGGTTTCCGTCGGCAGCGACGCCGACCTGGTCGTGCTGGACCCGGCGAAGAAGCACGTTCTGGCCGCCGGAAACCAGCACACCCGGGCGGGTTACACGCTTTTCGAGGGCAGGGAGTGCCTCGGCAAGGTCGAAATGAGCTTCCAGAGGGGCCGGCCCGTTCTGGAAGACGACAGAATCGTCGCCCGCTCCGGCGAGGCGGAGTATGTTCCGCAAGGCGGGCATCTCCGGGAGTACGGGGAGCTCCACGCCGGAAAAGGACTCGGGACATGAAAACGAAAATCGTTTACGGCAAATACCTCGTAGCGGACGCCGACACGGTGGTGCCGTCCGGGGCCGTTTACATCGAGGACGACAGGATAATCGAGACGGGGACCTGCGCGGAAATCACCGGCCGGCACAGGGCCGACGAGATCCTCGGCGGCGGGGATATGCTCGTGGTTCCCGGCTTCGTCAACGCTCACGGCCACGGGCGGGGGATAACCGATTTCCAGCGCGGGGCCCTGGACGACACGCTGGAAGTCTGGAAATTCCGCCGGTATCCACCGGTGGACGCGTACTGGGACACCCTGTGGCAGATATGCCTGCTCGTCGAGTCGGGGGTCACGACGGTGATGCACAACCATTCGCCGGCGCGGCCCGGGGATGCGGCGGCGGAGATGGATACCCTTCTGGGCGCGTACAAGAAAAGCGGGATCAGGACCGCCTTCGCTCCCGCCATGTCGTACACGAACACGTTTGTGTACGGTGACAACGACGCTTTCATCGCGTCCCTTCCTCCGGGCGTCCGGGAAACGGCCGAGAAGATCGTCGCGAATTCCCGGATTTTTTCTCCCCAGGCTTACTTCGCGGCGGTGGACTTTTTGTCATCCCGCTTCGATTCGGACCTGATCCGCGTGCACCACGGTCCCATGGCCCCCCAGTGGGTGGATGAGGATGTTCTGGCGGAAATAAAAAAGGCCGCGGACCGCTCGGGGAAAATGCTTTTCACCCACGTCCAGCAGACCCCCCACCAGTATCTGTACGGGATCAAAAAATACGGCAAAACCCTGATCGAATGGATGGACGGGAAGGGCCTTCTGGGCGGCAACGTCGTTCTCGGGCACTGCGTTTGGGTTACCCGCTCCGACATCGAGCGCCTTGCCCTCTCGGGGACGTCGGTGACGCACCATCCCTCCTGCAATCTCCGGGTCCGGAACGGAATAGCCCCGGTGAACGAAATGCTGAAGGCCGGCGTCGCGGTGGGGATCGGCATGGACGACAAGGAATTGGGAGACGACCGGGATTTCATCGAGGAGATGAGGGTGGCGTCGAAGCTGCACCGGGTGCCGGATTACCAGCCGGGGTCCCCGTGTCCCGGCTCCCGGGACGCCTTTCGCATGGCCACGGAATTCGGGGCCCGGTGTCTCGGTCTGGAATCGGAAACCGGCGTCCTGCGGCCGGGCATGCGGGCCGACGTCACCCTTCTGGATTACGGAGCCATGACCTTTCCTTTTACGTTTTCCGGGCACGATCCCGTGGAGGTCCTGATGCAGAGGGGAAGAAAAAGCCACGTCAGGACAGTCGTCGCGGCGGGTGAGGTCCTGCTCGAGAACGGCCGGCACAAACGTCTGGACCGCGAAGAAATCCTCCGCAGGCTGACGGAATCGATTCCCGCGGATTACCATGAGACGTTTTCCGCCTCCGCCGCGGGCCTGGAGCCGCTCCGGCGGGAGGTTCGGAAGTGGTTCGGCCCCTGGTGCCGGGAACTCGAAGGGATGGAGAAAAAACCGTTCTATCACCTGAACGACGGGCGCTGATCCGGGTCCTTTTCGAACAACCCCGCCTTCATCCCGGAGAGCGGCCACAGGAAGGCCGCCCAAAAGCCGACGGCACCGTAGCGGATAAAGGCAAAAAGGTTGGTGTCCGGAAGTGCAGCCTTGAGCCCCGCGAGGAGGGCAAACGCCCCCGCGACGCCGAGAAGGTACCGGGCGGCCTTGACGATCGGGCGTCCCCGGCGGGCCTCGAATCCGACACGGCCGTTTTCCAGGTCATAACCTCCGAAGAATCCGGCCGCCGTTCCCGTGATCCTGAATAAATCCTTCATTTCCACGGCGCCGTCCAAAAAAACCGTGTCCGCGGCCAGGAGCACCGCGGCCAGCGCCGCCGCGCCCGTTGCGAAGGCGCGTGCCGTTCCGGCCGCGCCTTCCGGCGCCGCGTCCCGCATTCTGAAGAACCGGCAGAAAAACAGGGCGGAAGCGATCCCGAGGACGATGCCCCCCAGGGCGTCCGCCGGCCAGTGCACGCCCAGGTAAACCCGGGACAGCCCGACGGCGGGTATGACGACCGCTGCGGTGACGATCGCCGCCCGGGTGCGGAACAAAAGGGCCGCCGCCGTGAAGAAGGTCGCCGCCCCCTGGCTGTGGCCGCTGGGAAAGGAGTAGCCCGTGGCCGTCTCGAGACGCTTGCCCCGGACGAAATCCAGGACCTGGAACGGCCGGGGGGAGCGGAAGGCGGCTTTCAGGGCGTTGTTCAGGACCGAGGAGAGAATGAAGACCGCCGCGAGCCGGAAACCCGTCTTCTTCGACACGTTCCAGTACACGAAGGAGGCCGCCGCGATGACCAGGGTTTCCTCGCCGAGCATCGTAACCGCTTCCGCGAAGACGTCCAGCCCCGGGCTTGCGATTTCCTGGAAAAACCGTAGGATCGATTCCTGCATGTCCGCCATCATACCATATGCCCGGCGGCGGATAAATATTGACAATAATCCCCGGGCGCGATACCTGTTGAGATTGTTACGACCGAATAAAGGAAGTGCCATGCGCATTGAGGAATTCTTTCCGGAAGTTCTGGACAATCTTTTCGACGGGCTTTACATCGTCGATACGGAGCGGAAAATCAGGTACTGGAACAGGGCGGCGGAGGAGATTTCCGGGTACTCCCGCGAGGAGATGGAGGGCCGTTTCTGCCACGACAACATTCTGCGCCACATGGACGAAAAGGGCACCCTGCTGTGCCTGAACGGCTGCCCGCTGCACGCCGCCATGGCCGACGGCGAGCCGAAAAAGGCCGATGTTTTTCTCCACCACAAGGAAGGTCACCGGGTCCCGATCCAGGTCCGGATCACGCCGCTCCGGGACGGGGCGGGAAAGGTCATCGGGGCGGTCGAGATTTTCAGCGAGGATTTTTACCGCCTCCATTCGGAACAGAGGATCCGGGAACTGGAGAACAAGGCCCTCCGCGATCCCCTGACGGGGCTCTTCAACAGGTACTTCGGCGGGGACAAAATCGAAGGATTCCTGCGGGAGTACCGGAAAATCGGGACGTCCTTCGGGATCATCTTCCTCGACGTGGACGATTTCAAGCGCATCAACGACGGGATGGGGCACGCCGCGGGCGACGAAGTCCTGAAAACCCTCGCCCGCACGCTGGAGGCGAACATCCGGTTCCGCGACGCCGCCGTGCGGTGGGGCGGCGAAGAGTTCGTTCTCGTCCTGCACGAGGCGAGGGCTGAATCGGTGGGCGGGCTGGCGGAAAAATTCCTGCACCTCATCCGCAACTCGGCCGTCCCCTGGGAAGGCGGGGACCTGAGTTTCACGGTTTCGGCGGGAGCCACGGTGGTCCGCCCCGGCGACACCGCGGCGTCCATCGTCGACAGGGCCGACAGGCTCATGTACGCGAGCAAGGTGGCCGGCAAGGACCGCAACACCTTGGGATAGGCGTTCTCAGGAACCTGCGCCCCCGATCCGGCTCCGGACGTAGGCGGCGGCGAAAAGGATGAAGTTGACCACGACGATGACCGCCCCCGTCGGGAGGTCAAACGCGAAGGACGCGACTATCCCCAGGGCGACCGAGAACACTCCGGCGGCCATGGCGATCAAAATCGTGGCCCGGAAACCCCGGGAAAACTGCAGGGCCGTCACGGCGGGAAAGATGATGAGGCTCGACACGAGCAGGGTGCCCACCACACGGATGCCCAGGGTAACGGTGAGAGCCGTAAGCAGGATCAGAAGCCTGTTGATCCGGTCCGTCCGGATCCCGGAAACCCGGGCGAAATCCTCGTCGTAGGTTATCGCGAAGAGGTCGTGGTAAAAGAGCCGCACGGCCAGGAGAACGGCGGCGGACAAGGCCACCGACAGAATCACCTCCGTCACCGTGATGGCCAGGATGCTTCCGAACAGATAGCTGAAGAGGTCCACGTTGAAGCCGCCGCCGATGCCGGCAGCCAGGACTCCCGCCGCGACCGCCAGGGACGAAACGAGTCCGATGGCGGTTTCGCCGTACAGCGTCGTTTTTTCTCCCAGGCGGAGAATCCACAGGGATATCGCCATGACGACGGGGATCGACACGAAAATGGGCGGGAGGCCGAGAAGGAACCCCAGGGCCACCGCGGCGAAACCCACGTGGGCCAGCCCGTCGCCGATCATCGCGAACCTCCGCAGGACGAGGAACGAACCCAGGGCCGCGCAGCTCACGGCGATGAAAATGCCGGCGGCCAGCGCGCGCTGGACGAAGGCGAAGGCGAACATTTCTACAAGCATCCCCGCTCTCCGTGCTGGTGGTCCTTCCCGAAGTAATGCCGGGAGGAGGGCGCCTCCTCGAACTCCTTCATCGGACCGTGGTAGATGAGCCGCCGGTCCAGGTAGAGGATCGTCCGGGCGTAGTCGCCGATGGTGTGGCTGTCGTGGGTCACGATGACGATGGTGACCGCGTGTTTTTGATTGAGGTGGGCCAGGGTGGAGTAGAAGCATTCCCGGCTCTGGGGGTCCAGGGCCCCGGTGGGCTCGTCCAGCACCAGGAGGGACGGGGCGTCCACCATCGCCCGGGCGAGATGGACCCGCTGCTGCTGGCCTCCCGAGAGTTTTCCGACCCGCATCCCGGCGAGATCCTCGATCTGCAGCAGGCGGAGGGTGTCCCGTACCTTCTCCCCGTCGTCCCGGGTGAGCCGCTTCGGGAATTTCCGGTGGACCAGCAGCCCCGATTCGACGACCTCCCTCACGGTGGCGGGGAAGCGCGGGTCAGCGTAGGTCGATTTCTGGGGCAGATAGCCCAGCGAGACTCCCGGGACGGTGCGGATGAAACCGCCGGAAGCCGGCACGAGCCCCACCAGCGCCTTGATCAGCGTTGTCTTTCCCGAACCGTTGGGACCCACCACGGCGAGGAATTCCCCGGCGGGGATCGAAAAGGTGATGTTTGAAAGGATTTCGTACACGCCGTACCGGACGTGGAGGCCCTCAACCTGGATCAGGTTTTCCGACATTGTCCCACTATAGTATCGGAGGCCGAAAAAAGCAAAGGGGAACCGTCCTCCTTTGAACATTTTCCCGGAATATGATATTCTTGAAGCAAATACCGTAGCTGACTGCCTGGGAGGGGGGATGACTACGCAACTCAAAGAGCCGCTCGTCTACGACGAGAGCAAGATAAAGACCTTGAGTTCCCTGGAGCATATCCGCCTGCGGACGGGTATGTACATCGGCCGCCTGGGGGACGGCGGCAACTTCGACGACGGAATTTACATTCTTCTCAAGGAAGTGGTGGACAACAGCATCGACGAGTTCATCATGGGGTACGGCAGCCGGATCGATGTCACCGTAAAGGGAAACAAGGTTTCCGTGCGGGACTTCGGCCGGGGCATCCCGCTGGGCAAGCTCGTGGAGTGCGTGTCCGTCATCAACACCGGCGCCAAATACAACGACGACGTTTTCCAGTTCAGCGTGGGCCTCAACGGGGTGGGGACGAAAGCCGTCAACGCCCTGGCCGCGAATTTCCGTGTCGTTTCGTACCGGGAAGGCCAGTACGCCGAGGCGGTCTTTGTCCGGGGCGTTCTGAAAAACAAGCGAAACGGCAGGGCCCCGTCCGAGA
>CAZGUL010000079.1:0-9974 GCA_964529055.1 uncultured Spirochaetaceae bacterium | reverse complement strand
AAGAGGAGGATACGGCATGGCGGAAAAAATGAAAGTCGGCATCATCATCTGCGACAGGTACCGCAGGTGCGCGGGGGGCAAATGTTTCAGGTCCGCCCGCGAGAAAGAGGGCGCCTTCGCCCGGTACGGGGATGCGGATGTGGAAGTCGTGGGCTTCACGACCTGCGACGGCTGCCCGGGGGGCAACATCGAGTACGCGGTGGATGAAATGAAGAAGAACGGGGCCTCCGCGGTCCATCTGGCCACGGGACTCGTGGTCGGCTACCCTCCCTGCCCTTACATCACCTACTTCCGCGATTTCATCGAGGCCCGGTTCGGCCTCCCCGTGGTGTATGGCACCCACCCGATCCCGCAGAAGTATCTCACCATGCACACCCGGGTCGGCACCTGGGACGATCCGAAGTGGAAGGAGATCGTCGGACCGACCATGGCCGACGAGAAGACCCGCCTCGCCTACGACTGAGGGAGACGTGAAAAGCCGGCATTTCCGGGGCGGGGCTGTTCCGGCCTTGCTGTTTTTCGTGTTTTTCGCGCTGGTTGTCCCCGCGGCCGCGGCCCTGGGCGGCCGGGAAGCCGCTCCATCGGCCGCTCCCCGGGCGTCGGGACCCGAGGCCGGAACCGATGACCGGCGGGAAGACCGGGACAGGATGGTGAACGAGCAGATCGAAGCCCGGGGGATCCGGAACCCGCGGGTCCTCGCGGCGATGCGCCGTGTCCCGCGCCATCTTTTCGTTCCCGCTTCCGAGGCGGGGAACGCGTACGACGACCGGCCCCTTCCCATCGGGTACGGGCAGACCATTTCCCAGCCCTACATCGTCGCGTACATGACGGAGGCCCTCGCCGTGAAGGAGGGGGAAAAGGTCCTGGAAATCGGTACCGGCAGCGGCTACCAGGCGGCCGTCCTCCGGGAAATGACACCCCGGGTTTTCAGCGTGGAAATCATCGCGGAACTCGCGGAACGGGGACGGAGGAACCTCGCGGCTGCGGGATGCGCGGATGTCGGGCTGAAAACGGCGGACGGCTATTACGGATGGGAGGACGAGGCGCCCTTCGACGCGATCATCGTGACCGCCGCGGCGGGACACATTCCGCCCCCCCTGATCCGTCAGCTCGCGAAGGGCGGAAGGATCATCATGCCCGTGGGCGGGGTGTACCAGGTGCAGGTCCTCGTTCTGCTCGTCCGGGACGAAACCGGAGGCATCCGCACGGAACAGCTTCTGCCGGTGCGGTTCGTCCCGATGACGGGAACGGCGATGGAGAAATGACGTCCCCGGCGGAAAAGGGCGGGGGAACGCGGTTCCGCGCCGCCGCCGCGGTTTTTTTCGCGTCAGCCTCCGTCATGCTGCTCGAGCTGTCGCTGTTCCGGGCTTTCGCCTTTTCCGGCTATTACCACTTTTCCCACCTGATCATCGGCACCGCGATGACCGGCTTCGGCGCGGGAGGCTGTCTTGTTTTCTTTCTCCGTGACGCCATCCGGAAGAACATCGACCGTTTCACGCTGACGGCCTCATTCCTGTTCGCATCGGCGGCGCCCCTGTGCCTGTGGGGGGCGGCGGCGGTCCCCGTGGATATCCAGTTCCTTTTCTTCTCACCCCGCCAGACCCTTCTTTTTTTCCTGCAGATCCTGCTGATTTTCCTTCCGTTCTTCGCCGCGGCGGCGCTAACCGGAGGGCTCCTGCATCATCACGTATCCGGAATCCCGTTCCTGTACGGGGTCAATCTCGCTGCGGGGGGTCTGGCGGCGGCCGCGGCGCCCGCGCTGATGACCGTCGTGCCGCCCCATCTTCTGCCGGCCGCCGCGTCGCTGCTGCCGTCGGCGGCCTTTCTTTCGGCCTGCTTCTGCCCGGGCGGCGGGCGGCGCAGGGCCCTGCGGGCCGCCGGGGCCGTTTTCGTGTTCGCCTGCTGCGCCGCGGCCCTGGTTTTTCAGCGGGAACCCCGGACGGACCCGTACAAGTCCTTTGCCGCCTTCACGCGGCTGGAAAAACAGGGACAGGCCGAAAGAATCCATTCGGTTTCCGGCCCGCTGGGACGGATCGACGTCTTCCATAGCCCGGCTTTTCACGGGACGTTTTTCGCGGGGCCTTCGGCGGAGGCGTCCCCGCCCCCCCAGCTCGCGCTGCTCGTGGACGGCATTCTCGCGGGGTCGATCATCGCCGGCGCTCCCGGGGACGACGCGATACTCGAACACACGCCCCAGTCGGTCCCGTACGGCCTCGTCTGCAAGCCGCGGGTGCTTCTGCTGGGTGACGCGGGAACGGCGAACATCCGGCTCGCCGGGGACCGCGGCGCGGTGTTCGTAACGCTGGTGCAGGGGGACCGCAACATCGTCGGGGCGCTGGATGGCCGGACTCTGGGCGGACGGGCGCCGGCCCTGCCGCTTTTCGCGGCACTTGTGCACGACGACCCCCGGCGCTTCCTCCGGCGGACCTCCCCCGGGTACGACATCGTCCAGATCGCCGCGGCCGAGGGGCTTCCGGCCGGGACCTCGGGGCTCCGGGCCCTGCACGAGGATTACCTCCTCACCGTCGAGGCCGTCCGGGAGATGCTGGAACTTCTATCGGAGGACGGAATCCTCGCCGTCACCCGGGGGATCCAGAGTCCGCCCCGGGACAACATCAAAATGTTCGCCCTTTTCGCCGGTGCCCTGAGGTCGACCGGCGTCGCGGCCCCGGGCCACCATCTCCTGCAGGCCCGGAACTACATCGCGGCGGTCACCGTCGCGGCGAAGCGGCCCCTCGGCCCCGGCGCGATCGCGGCTTTCAGGAAGGAGTGCGAAAAGCTCTCCATGGACCCGGAGTATTATCCGGGGATGGAAACGCCGACGGGGCCTTCCGTAAACAGGACGCCGGGGCCCGCGGGGAAGGCGTATTCGTACTATCATCACGCGGCCCGGGAAATCGCGGCGGGGCGGGAAAGGGAGTTTTTCGATTCCTACACGTACGACCTCCGTCCCCCGACGGACGAAAGGCCGTATTTCCACGATTTCTTTCGCCTCGCGTCGCTCCGGGACATCGCCGCCGCGGCGGGACCCGGCTGGTTCCGGCACCTGGAGATGGGATATGCGGTGCTGGCCGCGGCCGCGGTGCTCGCCGCGGCGGCCGGCGCCGCGCTGACGGCCCTTCCCGTCGCGCCTCTGCTGCGGCGCCGGGAACCGGGGCTGGGCCCGGCGCTGCTGTACTTCGCCGGCATCGGCACGGCCTTCATGTTCCTGGAAATCGTTTTTCTCCGGAAATTCACCCTTCTGCTGGGTGACGCGGCGGCCGGCGCCTCGGTGTGCCTGGGATCGCTCCTGGTCTTTTCCGGCGCGGGAAGCGCGGTCCAGGGAAAGCTGAAAATGGTTGGCGGCGCGAAAATAAGGCTCGCATTCGCGGCCCTCCTCTTCTGGGCCGTCTTTTTCGTTCTTTTTTCCGGTCCCGCCTTCCGGGCCCTCGCGGCGGCCCCCGCATTCGCGCGGGCCGCGGCCGCGGCCGCCTGGATCGGGTGCGCCGCCTTCTTCATGGGCTGGTTTTTCCCCGCGGGAACGGCGCTCTTCGCGGCCCGGGAAAACCTGTTTCCCGCGGCGCTGGCCGCCAACGGCTTTTCCTCGGTCTGCGCATCCCAGCTTGCCGCGGCCCTTGCCATGGGCCGGGGGTACACGGAAACGATCGCCTGGGCGCTGACGGCCTACGCTCTGTGCGCGGCCGCCACCCTGTTCGGTGAACGAAAAAAAACCGGCCGTGGTGAGGCGGCCGGTGCGGGAGTGCGGGGTTAAGCCCTCGGGAGCGGGACGCCCAGCTCGGCGCCCAGGCCTTCCAGGTCCTTCACGATCTGCTCGGGAATCGGGATGCCCTGCGCCAGCCTCTCGGCCCGGGTTTCCCGCTCGATGTCGCCGGGAATGTATATCCGCTTTGAGCCTTCGGCTTTTTCGCTGTTCCTGATTTCCCGGATGGCCGCGTCCATCGACGCTCCGAACTCGGCCGGGTCCATGAAGCTGTCGATGTCCACCGCCGCGAAGACGCTTCCCACGTCGGTGGGGTCCTTCATGTTGTCCGCCAGGAAGCCGGGGAAGTGGGCGCCGTAGCTGGAACCGCTCAGCACGCCGGAAATCATGTCGATGGCCAGCGCGATGCCGTAGCCCTTGTACCCGCCGATAGGGGCGAGAAGGCCCTTCACCGCCTCGTGGGGGTCCGTCGTGGGCCTGCCCATGGCGTCGAAGGCCCAGCCGGGCTCGAGTTGTTTGTTCTGTTTCGCGTACAGGAGTATCCTTCCCCGGGCAACGACCGTGGTCGCCAGGTCCAGGACGAAGGCGGGTTCCTTTCCCGCGGGAATCGCGACGGCGAAGGGGTTCGTTCCGAGCATGATTTTCCGCCCGCCGGTGGGGGCGACGGAGGCAGGGCCGTTGGTGGCGGAGAAGCCGATCATGCCGTAGTCCAGCGCCTTCATGGCCCAGTAGGCGGCCGCCCCGTAGTGGTTGGAGTGGGTGGTCAGCACGAAGGCCGTTCCCGTGGTTTTGGCCTTTTTGATGGCCGTTTCCATCGCGAAATGGGAGGCAACCTGGCCGATGCTGTTCCGGCAGTCGATGAGCGCCGTGGACGCCTTTTCCCGGACGATTTTCAGGTCTGTCCGGGGATTCACGACGCCGGTCTGGATTCTCTTGACGTATACAGTCATCATCCGCGTCACCCCATGGGTGTCCACGCCGCGCAGGTTCGCCTCGATGAGGGAGTCGGTCAGCAGCTTCGCGTCCTCCCCGCCCACGCCGACCCGCATGAAAATTTTTTCCGCCCATTCCCGCAGCTGTCCGGCGGGAAACAAGATACCTCCGTCTACACCGGGCATTCCGGCCTCCTCACATGCTTGATACCGGCATGATACACGGAAAAAGTGAGCGAGTCAAAGGGCGATGAAGGTTTGAAGGCGGGCCGCCCGCTCTTGACGGCGCCGGGGAACGAAACTACACTTTCCCCGGAACGTAACCGAAGGAGAATCGCGTCATGATGGATGCAGGTGATCGCGCCGCGGAACGGTGGCGTGAAGCGGAGCGGTATCCCGACCCCGCGGTGCAGGCGCTGGACGAACGCTTCCAGAAATACCGGCTCGCGTCCGCCGCGGTGGAACGGCTGTACACCGGGTGCCGCTGGGCGGAAGGACCCGTCTGGTTCGGGGACGGCAGGTATCTTCTGTGGAGCGACATCCCGAACGACAGAATACTCAGGTGGGACGACGAAACGGGCGGGGTTTCCGTTTTCCGGAAGCCGTCGAATCACGCCAACGGCAACGCCAGGGACCGGCGGGGACGGCTCGTCACCTGCGAGCACGGCACGCGGCGGGTAACCCGCACCGAGTACGACGGTTCGATCACGGTGCTTATTGACCGCTGGGAGGGAAGGCCCCTCAATTCGCCGAACGACATCGTCGTGAAAAGCGACGGGTCCGTCTGGTTCTCGGATCCCCCCTTCGGCATCCTTGGCTACTACGAAGGCTTCAAGGCGGAACCGGAGCTTCCGCAGCACATCTACAGGGTGGACGGAACAACCGGAAAGGCGTCCATCGCCGCGGAAGGCGTGGCGGGACCCAACGGGCTCTGTTTTTCGCCGGACGAGAAAATCCTGTACGTCGTCGAATCCCGAGCCAGGCCCAACCGCAAAATCCTCGCCTTCGACCTGGATTCCCCGGGGACCGGACTGACGAACCGCCGGACGCTGATCGACGCCGGGCCCGGGACCCCCGACGGAATCCGCTGCGACGAGGACGGCAACCTCTGGTGCGGCTGGGGCATGGGGACCGACGAGCTTGACGGGGTCATGATCTTCGCGCCCGACGGTCGGCCCATCGGAAGGATAGCCCTTCCCGAAAGGTGCGCGAACCTCTGCTTCGGCGGCGCCAGGCGAAACCGTCTCTTCATGGCGGCAAGCCGGTCCCTGTACGCATTGTACGTCAATACCCGCGGGGCTGTGTAGCGGCGGCGCCGCGGGGGCTCTTGCAGCAGAACCAGACCCGGCGCTGCGGACAGAAGCACCGCTCGACTCCGGTTTCGAACCCGCGTTCCGCGGCGTTCACCACCAGATGAAGGTTTCTTTTCCGGCTTGTTCGGCCGTTCCGACGGCAAGTATTCGGGGGATGCCGATGGATTGCAGGATGGACTGACGATCCGATACCGGCAGTCTCAATGCGATGCCGTTCGTGATGGCAAGCCGTTCCGGACCGTAATCACCACGTGTGACGTGTCCGAGGAAATCCGCGATGTCCTTTCCGCTCCGGAGAAGAAAACGTACGGCGGACTTTCCATCGGCGAACGTGATTGTTTCGGCGGCATCGGCCAATAATGGCACTGCGCTTTCGGGCAATCCGTGTACAAGCCTGTCCGCCATGGGAACCGTCCTGCAGCAGAGAATAAGCTGCGGAGGATAAGTTATGCCAGACAGTTCTTCCGTGCTGAGCCGCAGGAAAAAATTTTCCCAGGTATTTTTGTCGCGGCGGCTCTTCCGGGTCTTTTTCGGCCTGGATCCCGGGGCGCGGTTTCCTGACGGCAGCTGCCGTAAACCGGTTTCGGCCGGTTCGGCAGACGGCGGGACCTCGGCCTTTCTTGACGCAAGTATGAAAGGGGTGATGAAAGGAAACAGCACGGTCAGAGGAACCCAAAAAAGTCGGGATCTGCGCACATATCCGGCATGAATGTACGCCGCCACGGCTACGACAATTCCCACCGTCATATTGTTCATCAAGGTAAAAGACAGAAGCGTTTTCGAATCCCGCAATCCCGCTCCCCCCGCCAGGAGGGGAAGAATACCCGCCACAGAGAAAAGGCCGCCGACAATCAACAGTGTCCGTGTAACCTTCATGGGTTCCTCCATCTTCGGATGGATGAAATTATAATTTACCGAGGCGGACAACGCAACGGCGGAGGAACGGAACGCTGCCGGGGATTGTCCATGACGGGAACGACCCCTACAGGAAAGCCAACCCAAAGCCGGCCGACAGCAGGACCCCGGGGATGGGTTTGAGTCCGAAACGCTTTGTTCCGACCAGTATCGCGATGAAGACGGCAAGCGCGGCGAGGCGTACGTCCAGGGTGCCGAGCCGCAGAATCCCACCCGGGAGGAGCCCGAAAACGGCCGGGGGTCCGCCGGCGGCGGTTCCCGGCGCGGCGAAAATCGACATTCGGCTGAAGAAAATCACCGCCGATGCGATGAGCCCGACGGTGGCGGGGCGGACCCCGGAAAGGGCCGCTTCCACGACGCGGCTCTCCTTGAATTTGCGCAGAAAATGCGCGACCAGGAGGACCAGGATCAGGGAGGGGAGAAACACGCCGAATGTCGCCGCGGCGGAACCGGGGACTCCCGCCGTGCGGAAGCCGATGTAGGTCGCCGCGTTGACCGCGATGGGGCCCGGGGTCATCTGCGAGATGGCCACGATGTCCGCGAACTCCCGGGCCGCGAGCCAGCCTCGGGCGGCGATTTCCCGTTCCATGAGGGGCACCATCGCGTAACCGCCGCCGAAGCTGAACAGACCGATCTTGAAAAAGGTGAATGCGAGCTCGAGGAAAATCATGCCCGGGAGGCCCTCCTTACGGCATAAATGACGATGCCCGCGATCCCGCTGGCCAGGATTATCGGGATGACGTGAAAGTCGAAAACGACGAGGGCGAGAAAGGAAAGCGCGGCGATGACCCATGCCGGCGGGTTCCGGAGGATGGTTTTGCCGAGCTTGAGTCCCGCCAGCAGGATCATCGCGGTTACGCCGGCCCGCACCCCGGCGAAGGCCTTCTGCACCCAGACGTTGCCCTGCGCGTTGACCATCAGGACCGCGATAAGCAGGATGCTGAAGAACGACGGCAGGATCATGCCGGCGGCCGCGACGAGGGAGCCCGTCACACCCGCGACCTTGTAGCCGATGAAGATCGACGTGTTGATGGCGATGACGCCGGGGAGCGACTGGGCGATGGCGAAAACATCGACGATTTCCTCGTCGGTTACCCAGCCGCGGACCTCGACGAATTCCCTCTCGATGAGGGGAAGCATCGCGTAGCCTCCACCGATGGTGAAGGCGCCGATTTTGAAAAAGGACCCGAACATGACGAGAAGGTCCCTTGCGTTCGCGTGATTCATCCGGCGTTTATTTTACGATGGTGATCTGCACGTCGCAGACGTTCGTGTTCGTCGGGCCGGTCTTGTGCAGGAAACCGATCCTGTCGTAGTAGTTGTACGAATCGTTCCGGGACAGGAAATCCTGCACCGACAGGCCCGCCTTCTTTCCTTCCGCGAGGATTTCGAGGTCCGCGAAGGCCCCGGCGGCGTCGGTGGGGCCGTCGTTGCCGTCCGTCGAGGCGGCGAGAAACCAGATTCCCTCCGACCCCTCGGGGTTCGCCTCGATTTCGGCGAGGAACGCCAGGGCCATTTCCTGGTTTCTGCCGCCCTTGCCGCCGCCTTTCAGGGTCACGGTGGTTTCGCCGCCGGCGATGACGCAGGCGGGCTTCTTCACGGCAAGGTCGTGCTTCAGAACGTCCCGGGCGATGCCGATGTAGAATTTCGCTGCCTCCCGGGCCTCGCCGGTGACTTCCGACGAAAGCACGATGGTGTTGTACCCGAGTTCCTTCGCCTTGCGCTCCGCCGCGAGCAGGGCGCCGTAATTGGAGCCGATCAGGATGTTCTTCACTTTTTCGAAAACGGGATCGCCCTTTTTCGGGGTTTCCGGGAGCTTGCCGGCGGCCCCGAGCTGCAGGACCTTCCAGGCCGGGGGCGGAAGCTTGCCGGCGATGTCGAATTTCTTCACCAGCCGGATGGCCTCGTCGTAGGTCGTGTTGTCCGGTACCGCGAGGCCCGACGCGATGGAATCGAGCCGGTCGCCGACGACGTCGGAGAGAATGAGGTTGACCGTATCGGCGGGATGCGCAAGCTGTGCCAGTCGGCCGCCCTTGATTCCGGAGAGGTGCTTGCGGATGCAGTTTATTTCCTGGATGTTCGCGCCGCAGGCGAGAAGAACCTTCGTGGTGGCCTGCTTGTCCTCCAGCGTGAGCCGGTGGGCGCCCTCGGTGTCCTCCCATGCGTAGGGAAAACTCAGCAGGGCCGAGCCCCCGCCGGAAATCAGGTTGAGGATCAGCGTTTTCTCGTCCGCCTCCCGGCAGAGGCGCGCGAGGGTGGTGCCGGCTTCCACGCTGCCCGCGTCGGGGACAGGGTGACCCGCCATGATCATCTTTACCCGCGCGAGCTTTTCCGTGTGCCCGGGCTTCACGGCGATAACCCCCTCGGTGATGCGCCCGCCGAGGATTTCCTCCACGGCAAGGGCCATTTTCGCCGTCGCTTTTCCCGCGCCGAGCACGAGGACCCTGTCGTATTTCGCCAGGTCCCAGGTCAGGGTTTCCGCGTCGGTCCGCACGGAAAGGACCCCGCCCTTCAGGGTCATCCTGTCCTTTATCATCATGTAGGGATTGATCCGGTCCAGGGAGGCCTGGAAAATTTCCGCCATATCATTTCTTTCTTTTTTTGACATCTTTTCCTTCCTTCGGGACCGCCATGGTTTCGGCCCTCTTGAGGTTGTTGTGGATGGCCTGCAGACTGGTGAGCGCGGCGGCCTTTCTGAAGAATTCCGCCGATGCGGGAATGTTCTTTTTGTGGTTCATCTCCAGCGCGCCGAGATTGTTCCAGGCCTGAAAGTTGTACTCGTCCAGACCGGCCGCTTTCCGGAAAGCCTCGTAGGCGCCGTCCATGTCGCGTTCTGCCATCAGGCTGTTGCCTTTTTTCAGTTCCCGCAGGCTTTCCATCGCGGTTTCGAAACCGGCGGGGTCCGCGCAGAGGGTCATTCTGCGGCTGATGAGTCTCCTGTCGCCTTCGTGCTCGCAGAGTTCGAGGGCTTTGGAGTAATACTCGCTGCACTTTTCCCGCTTTCCCCAGATGTAGTAGGTGTCCCCCAGGGCTTTAAAACGGATGTAGGTTTCCCCGTATTTCTCGAGTTCCCGGAGAAAGTAACCGGCCGCTTCCTCGTACCGCTCCTGGGCG
>CAZGUL010000078.1:2837-9996 GCA_964529055.1 uncultured Spirochaetaceae bacterium | reverse complement strand
GTTCGGCTTCCTGCAGTACACCACCGTTCCTTCCTACGACCCGGACCGCGCCCGGGGTATGGTGGAAAAGGCGGACTTTCTGTATTATTCCTACTTCGGAAGCCTGTTCGTCAGCGGATCGCTCCTGGTGAACGCGGTCCAGAAATTGATCGATTACATCCGGGCGGGGGAGGAGTCCCAGCGCTTTCCGGAGAGATCGCGGAAGGATTGAAAACGGCATGTTGAAGAGCCTGGGAGACAAACTCAAGGACCTTTTCCGCGGCGGCGGCGCCGGGGAATTTTTCGAAAACCTGGAGGACGTCCTCATCGAGGGCGACGTGGGGGCGGCATCGGCCGCGGCGGTCGTGGACGCCCTGCGGGAGGAGTCCCGGAAAAACGGCGCCCGCACGCGGGATACTCTGCTTCCGCTGCTGAAGGCCCGTCTCGGCGAGATGGTCAAATTCGCGCCTCTGGAGGTCGACCCGGAACGGCTCAATGTGTTTCTCGTGCTGGGAGTCAACGGGGTGGGCAAGACGACGACCATCGCGAAGCTCGCCGATTATTACCGCCGGGAAAAGGGAATAAACGGGATCGTTCTCGCCGCGGGAGACACGTTCCGCGCCGGCGCGGTGGAACAGCTCGCCCTGCACGGAAGCCGGCTGGGACTGCGGGTGGTGGGCCAGGAATCCGGGGCCGACCCCGGGGCGGTGATCTTCGACGCCGTTGAGAGCGCCGCCGCCCGGGGGGACAGGCTCGTTCTGGCCGACACGGCGGGCCGCCTGCACAACAAGACGAACCTGGTGCGGGAACTGCAGAAAATCGACAAGGTCGTTCGCGGCAGGATCGGCGGCGGCGTGTACCGGAAGGTCCTCGTCCTCGACGCGGTGACGGGACAGAACGGCATGCGGCAGGCGGAAATCTTCCACGAAGCGGTGGGGGTGGATTCCATCGTCCTCGCTAAATTCGACGGCACCGCGAAGGGCGGGGTCGTGGTCGCCATATCCCGGGAGCTGGGGATCCCGATCTCGTTTCTCGGCGTCGGGGAGAAGCCCGGCGATCTCGTGCCCGGCGGCCGGGACGTCTACATCGGGAACCTGCTCGGCGGCCTATGAGACCCGCGGCCCGCATCGGCGGCGTGTGCCTGCTGGCGGCGGCCTTCGCCGCATCGGCCCTGTCCGCCGACGTCCTCTGGTACGAGTCCAACCGGACCGGGGCGGCCGTGCGGCCCCTCTCCCCCGGCGGGAAATCCGGTACCGGATACTCCCTCGGCGTGGAAGCCTCGCCGGGCGCGGAAATCCGCCGCCTCTTCTCCGCCGGAGCGGAAATAAGGCGCTGGGAGAGGCGTTTTTCCGATTCCGGGACCCTGCTGGAGGAATCCGTCTACGCGGAGGGCGGGCTCGAGTCGGTGAAGCGGTACTTCGAAACGGGCCTGCCGAAGGAAGAACTCCTGTACCGTGACGGCAGGCTGGACGGAAAATTCCTCTTCGAGCACCGGGACGGGCTTCCCGCGGCGGCGGCCTTTTCCCGGCCCGACCTGGAGGGGGAGTACCGGGACGAGTACCTTTTCCTTCCCTCCGGCGAATTCCGGGGGGTGAAACGGCGCTATGCCGACGGGAAGGTCTACACGTCGATATTCACGTCCCTGGACGGGCTTCCGTGGGAGGAATGGCACTCCTTCGAGGGGGCGGAAATCCTTTTCCGGTACGACCGCAGGGGGAACATTCTTTTTCAGGAAGAGCGCCGGGGAGGAACCCCCGTGGAACGGGTGGATTTCGTCTACGCCGGGGAGCCGCCGTTCCGCCTGACGGAAAGAAGAACGCGTGACATTCCGGAAGACAGGGAAACCGTGCTCAGCTACGACGGGGAGGGCCGGCCGGAGCGGGAAACCGTGCTCGAGAAGGGCGAGCGCGTCGCCGTTACCCTCTTTTCCCACCGGGAGGGCCGCCTGGTCCGCAAGGAACGACGTTTCCGGGGCGGACGCGAGCTGTGGGAGTACAGGCACGACGGGAAGGGAAACGTGACGGCCGAGTATCACACGGTGGACAACGAGCTGAAAAAGGTCGTCCAGTACGATCCGTCGCCGGAATATTCCCGGATCGAGGAATTCTACAGGAACGGACTGGTTTTCCTCCGCGTCTACTACCGGGACGGGGAGCAGGTCCGCCGGGAACTGGCCGGGGGGGCGGAAAGATGAAGGAACGGACCTGGATCCTTCTCGTGGCGGCCCGATACTTCCGGAGCAGGCGCAAGGAGAGGGGAAACTCCGCGACGCTTCTGTCCACCGCGGGAATCGCCGTGGGGGTCATGACCCTGATCTCCGTGCTGTCGGTGATGAACGGTTTCCAGCTTTCCACGATCGATGCCATCCTGGAGCTGAATTCCTACCACGTCCGGATCGACGGCGCCGGGACCCTTCCGCCCGCCTCGCTGGAAAGTCTCCGTTCGGCGCCGGGGATCAGGGCGGCGTTTCCCTTCGCGGAGGTGCAGACCCTGATCCGGGGCGTTTTCCCGGACCCGCAGATCTGCGTGCTCCGGGCCCTGCCCGACGACATCGCCGAACTGGATCCGGACCTGGCCGGAAGACTCACGATGGTGGACGGCAGCTTCGACCTCGCCGCGGAACGTTCCGTCGTGCTGGGCTCGGAGATGGCCCGGTTTCTCGGGGTGCGCGCCGGCGGGGAGGTGAGCCTCCTGAACCTTGCGGGAGCGGACTTTGCCGACCTCCGGCCGGAAAATCTGACGTTCCGCGTCGCCGGGATTTTCCGGAGCGGCTATTACGAGTACGACCTGGGCTGGGGCTTCGTGTCCCTGGAGAACGCCGACCGCTTTCTCGCCGGCAGGTCCGAGAGGTCGGTGGGGATAAAACTCCGGGACAGGTTCGCCGACGGGCCGGCCCTGCGGGCGGCGGAGAAAGCCGCGGGCGGCGGGGCCGTGGTGCGGTCCTGGCGGGAATACAACAGGGCCATCTTCGGGGCGCTCCGGGTGGAGAAGATCATGATGATGGTGCTGATCTGCCTGATCTTCGTCGTCGTGGCGGGCAACATTCACCAGTCCCTGCGCAGGTCGGTGCTGGAGCGCACCGAGGAGATCGGCCTTCTGAAGGCGCTGGGGGCCGATCCCGGCTCCATCCGCCTGGTGTTCGTGCTGGAGGGGGCCTTCATCGGCCTGGCGGGGGCCTTTTTCGGCGGGCTCCTCGGTTTTCTGGCCGCGGGCAGGGTGAACGAAATCTTCGCCATCGCCGAAAAGCTCCTGAACGTGGCCATCTACTTCGCCAACGCGCTCCTCCGTCCCTACTTTCCCGCCGGAGTCGGCAGGCAGGTTTCCCTGTTCTCACCGGCGTACTTCTACCTGTCGGAGGTGCCTTCCCGGATTTTCCTGTCCGAGGCGCTTTTCATCCATTGTTTCGCCCTGTTCTCGTCGATCCTGGCGGCGTACTTCGCGTCCGCCAGGGTCTCGGCGATCAAACCCGCGGAGGTGCTGCGCTATGAGTGACCCCATTCTCGTCCTCGAAGGGGTGAGCAAGACCTACGCCAGCGCGTCGGAGGAGCTGACCATTCTGCGGAACGTTTCCGCGTCCGTCGGGGAGGCCCTGATAACCGTCGTGACCGGCGAAAGCGGCTGCGGGAAAAGCACCCTGCTCAACCTGATCGGCGGACTGGACGCCCCGAGTTCGGGCTCCATCCGGGTCGGGGGCCGGGAAATTAGCGGCCTGGACGAGGAGGGCCTCACGGATTACCGCCGGAAGGTTCTGGGATTCATCTTTCAGTTTCACTACCTGCTGAAGGAATTCACGGCCCTGGAAAACGTCATGATGCCCGCCCTGATCGCCGGGGTGCCCCGACAGGAGGCGCTCGGCCGCGCGGAAGCCCTCGTCGCCGGGGTGGGCCTGGGGGACCGGAAGAACCATTACCCGTCGATGCTCTCCGGCGGGGAACGCCAGAGGGCGGCGGTGGCCCGGGCCCTGGTGAACGATCCCCTCCTCATCCTTGCGGACGAGCCCACCGGCAACCTGGACGAAGGCAACTCGCGGGTCATCGAGGACCTTCTTTTTTCCCTGGTCCGCGAGCGCGGCAAAACCCTCGTGCTGGTCACCCACGACACCGCCCTGGCGGGGCGCGGCGACCTTCTCTACACCCTGCACCGGGGGGAGCTCTCCCGGGCATGAATACGGCCCCCTTCGTCGTCGCCGGCCGGTACCTCGCCGCCGCCCGGAAAGGCTCCATCCGCCGGATCCGCGGCGCGATCATCGCCGTGGCCCTGAGCCTGGTGCCGCTCATCGTGGTGATGGAAGTCTCCGAGGCCATGATCCGGGGAATCACCGCCCGGTACCTGGAGCTGGGCACCTACCACCTGCAGATCGTTTCCTTTTCCGACCTGCGCGAAAAGGAACTTCTCGCGTCGGCGGAGGACCTGGCGGCTGAGCCGGGGGTCCTTCTCGTCGTGCCGGAACGCCAGGGGCTGGGGCTGGCTTACTCCCGGACGGGAAAGACCGGAGCGACGATACGGGCCGTTCCGCCGGACCTCTGGGAGCGGGACGAGGGCCTGCGCCGGTACATGGAGGTCCGGGAAGGGGTTTTCGACCTGTCCGGCCCGGATGCCGCGGTGATCGGGACCGAACTTGCGTCCCGGCTCGGGATCGGCGCGGGGGACACGGTGAAGGTCCTGACGGTCCGGACCCTGAACGGGGAGGGCCTCGTTCCCCGGGTGACCACCTTCACCGTCCGGGGCGTCGTGTCCACCGGCTACCAGGAACTGGACAAACTGTGGATGTACATCCCCCTGGACCGGGGCGAGCGCATCCTGACCCGGGAGACGTCCCGCAGGATCACCGGCATCAAGCTGGAGGACCCCTTCGGGGGGATCGAGGCCGCCCGGGAGACCTTCGGCCGGCTCCTTCCCTCCGGACTGCGGCTCTACACCTGGTACGAGCTCGAAAAGGCCCAGTACATGTCCTTCACCACCACGAAGTACCTCCTGCTCTTCATCATGGCCCTGATCCTGGCGGTGGCGGCGGTCACCATCTCGTCCGCCCTGGTGATGCTGCAGATCGAAAAGCGGGAGGAAATCGCGATCCTGAAAAGCCTGGGGATGGGACCCCGGGACATTTCGCTGGTGTTCCTCACCGTCGGCTTCGTCGTCGGCCTGGCCGGCACCTTTCTCGGCGTCGCGGCGGGGCTGGCGATCTCCGTTTCGATCAACGAAATCATCGCCGGCCTGGAACGGCTGGTGAATTTTCTCGCCCTGGCGGTCCGGACCCTGTTCTTCCTGCCCGGCGGCGGCGGAATCACCCTGCTGGACCCCCAGTTCTACCTGGAGTACATCCCGGTGCGGATAGATTTCTTCGAAGTCGCCGCCGCCGCCGCGTTCTCCCTCCTGCTCAGCCTGCTTGCCTCGTACCTGCCGTCCCGGGGGGCCGGCCGGGTAAAGCCTCTGGAAGTCCTGCGCCGGCACTAGGTTCCCGCCTTGCCGATAATGGAGAATTTTGTTATCTTGAAACCCGGTGCCCGGAACGATCCGGGGCCGCGAGGACGTGGAATGACCTGTGAATTGTGCGGAAAAGAAAACGCCGTGGTGAAAATACGGCAGATAATCGGCAGCGAATCCCGGGAAATCCGGATCTGCGAAACCTGCGCCCGGGAACGGGGCATCATCGGGGACAGGGACACCCCGGGGGAAGGCATCGCGTGGCTGCTGCAGGGCCTCTTCGAACGTCTGCCGGGCGGCAAGGGCTCGGGGGTCAAGACCTGTCCGTCCTGCGGGAGCCGTCTCCGGGACATCCGGACCGACAGGAAGGTCGGCTGCGCGGGATGCTACACCGTTTTCGGAAAGGAAATCGGCAAGATGCTGAAGACCGGCGGCGGAAAGAAACACCGGGGAAAGCTCCCCAAACGGGTCCTTTCCTACACCGCCTTCATGATAGACCGGGAAAACCTGAAGTCCCGGCTGGAGGCCGCGGTGGAGCGGGAGGATTACGAGCTCGCGGCCGCGCTCCGGGACAAAATCCGCCTCATACCCGGACCGTCGGGGGACGCGGAGTGACCGATTTCAAAGCCGTTCACGAGTATCCCGCCTGGTACCGGGAGCCCGGTCCCGAGGGCGACGTCGTCGTTTCCAGCCGCGTCAGGCTGTCCCGCAACCTGTCCAGCGTCGTTTTCCCCCACCTCCTGCGGGAGGACGGGCTCGAGAGGGTCCGCCGGCTCGTGGAGGACGCGCTCCGCGGCTCCGGCGCAGCGGAGAATCCGGTCCGGTACGACGGGGAGTCCCTCGCCGCGGACGAGGCGGCCCTTCTCGGGGAGGAGGGGCTCCTGGAACCCGACGAAGGAGTCCGTGGCGTTTCGCTTTTTCCGGTTTCACGGGCGGACCTGTGGGCGGCGGTCAACGTCAAGGACCACCTGCGAATTTTCGCCCTCCGGGGGGGGCTGGACCTCAGGCGGGCCTGGACGGCCGCGGACGAACTGGATTCCCGGCTGGAGACCTTGCTGGATTACGCGGTGTCCCCCGAGTGGGGATACCTGTCCGCGGAGATCGGCAACCTCGGCCCGGCGCTCCGGGCCTCGACTCTGCTGCATCTTCCGGCGGTCGTCCTGGGGGGACGGAGCGACAAGATCGAGGAGATCGTCGAGGCCTCGGGCCACAGGATCCGCCCCTTCCTCCCCGGGGAAGAGGCGCCGGGGGACATGTTTCTGCTGTCCGGGAGCCCGGAAATCGGCGTTTCCGAGGCGGAAATGCTGGAAAAACTTGAAGAAATCTCCCGTTCGTTGTTAAATTATGAGAGGGAGATGAGGAGCCTGCTTTTCGAGAAGAAAAAAGACTTTCTCGAAGACCAGGTGTGCAGGGCAGTGGGAATTCTGGAACGTGCCAAATTCCTGCGCTGCGAGGAGGCGGTCAAGCTCCTCTCCCTGGTGCGGATGGGGTGCGCGATGGACTGCGCCGCCCATGTGGACCGGAACGCGGTGACCGCCCTGCTTTTCCAGAGCCGCCCCGCCCATGTGCGGATGCGCATGGAGGAAGGCTCCGGGGACGAAGAGCGGGAGAACGGAGAAAGGGCCGCGTGGATACGCGCGGGGCTCGAGAATTCCTCACGGTAGGAGGAGGAAGTGTTTAAAGGACTTACACAGCGTGCGCAGAGAATCCTGACCATCCTTGCCCAGGACGAGGCGAAACGCTTTCATTCGGACCA
>CAZGUL010000078.1:231-2827 GCA_964529055.1 uncultured Spirochaetaceae bacterium | reverse complement strand
TCGCGCTGCTGAAGGAGGGGTCCGGCCTGGGATTCAAGGTCCTCCAGAAGGCGATGATCGACCCCGAGCGGCTCCAGGCGGAGATCGAGACGAACCTGCCCAGGAAGAAGGGCGGTTTCATTCTCGGAGATGTCCCGCCGTCGCCGCGGGGAAAGAAAATCCTGGAGGATTCGGCGGAGGAAGCCCGCAACCTGGGACACGAGTACATAGGCACCGAACACCTTCTTCTGGCCTGCAGCCGGGAGGAGGGCGGGGTCGTCGCGCGCTTTCTCGGCATGTTCAACGTCACCGTGGAGGTCCTGCGGGACATCGTGATGGAATTGAGCGGGAGTTCCCCCGGGCCCGGCGGCAAGCAGCCCGGTTTCGAGGCCGGAGCGCGGAAAAAGCCGGGTTCCGGACCGCTCCCGGGAGCGAAAAAGGCGACGCCCACCCTGGACGAATTCTCCCGGGACCTCACCGTCCTCGCCGCGGACGACAAGCTCGACCCCGTCGTGGGCCGGGAAAAGGAAATCCGGCGGGTCATCCAGATCCTCGCCCGGCGCACGAAGAACAATCCGGTCCTCATCGGCGAGCCCGGCGTCGGCAAGACCGCCATCGTCGAGGGGCTCGCGGAGAGCATCGTCGCCGGGACCGCGCCGGAGGTCCTGCTGGGCAAGCGGGTCCTGACCCTGGACCTGGCGTCCATCATCGCCGGCACGAAGTACCGCGGCGAGTTCGAGGAGCGGCTCAAGCGGATCATGAAGGAAATCGTCGCGGTGGGCAACGTCATCCTGTTCATCGACGAGCTCCACACGATCATCGGGGCCGGCGGGGCGGAGGGCGCCATCGACGCGTCGAACATGCTGAAACCGGCCCTGTCCCGGGGCGAAATCCAGTGCATCGGCGCGACGACCCTGAACGAGTACAAGAAATACATCGAGCGCGACGCCGCCCTGGAGCGCAGGTTCCAGACCATCTACGTGGACGAACCCTCCGTGGAGGAGACCGTCGAAATCCTGAAAGGCATCAAGGACCGCTACGAGGAGCACCACAACGTGTCCTACACCCCCGGCGCGCTGGAGGTGGCGGCGGTGCTGTCCCGGCGGTACATAACCGAGCGCTACCTGCCCGACAAGGCCATCGACCTCATCGACGAGGCGGGCAGCCGCAAACGGATCAGCAATCACATCCGGCCGTCGGAAGTGTCGGAGCTGGAAAAGGAAATCGAGAGGCTCAACGCCGAAAAGATGTCCCTGGTGAGCTCGCAGAATTACGAAAAGGCAGCCGCCGTCCGCGACGCGGTCCGCCAGCTCAAGAACAGGATGGAGGAGCTCAAGAACGAGTGGCGGGTTTCGCTGAAGGCCGAGGAGAACGTCGTCGGCGCCGAGGACATCCAGCAGGTCATTTCGGACATCACCGGAATCCCCCTGGCCCGGCTCGCCATCGACGAGTCGGACCGGCTCATGAACATCGAGGCCGAGCTGCACCGGCGGGTCATCGGCCAGGACGACGCGATAAAGGCCGTCGCCTCCGCCATCAGGCGGTCCCGGACCGGGCTGAGTTCCCCGTCCCGGCCGCTGGGGTCCTTCATCTTTCTCGGACCCACCGGCGTCGGAAAGTCGCTGCTGGCCAAGAGCCTGGCGGAGTACCTCTTCGGCAACGAGGAGGCCCTCGTCCGGCTGGACATGTCGGATTACATGGAAAAGCACAACGTTTCCCGCCTCGTCGGGGCGCCCCCCGGCTACGTGGGCTACGAGGAGGGCGGTCTCCTCACGGAGAAGATCCGCCGCAGGCCCTACAGCGTCGTCCTGCTGGACGAAATCGAAAAGGCCCACCCGGACGTGTTCAACCTGCTCCTTCAAGTGCTCGAGGAGGGGCAGCTGCAGGACAACCTGGGCCACACCGTTTCGTTCCGGAACACGGTTCTTATCATGACTTCCAACGCCGGGGCCCGGGAAATTTCCCGCGAATCCGCCCTGGGCTTCCAGTCCCAGGGAGGCATCATGGCCTACCGGGAAATCAAGACCTCGGCGATGAACGAGCTGAAAAGGCTCTTCCGGCCCGAGTTCCTGAACCGGGTGGACGAGATGGTGGTCTTCCACAGCCTGGACAGGCCCCAGGTCGCCTCGATCCTGGACATCCTGCTGGCCGAGGTGGAGAAAAGGCTGGCGGAGAAGGAAATCGGTTTCGAGGTGACGAAGAAGGCGAAGGATTTCCTCATCGACAAGGGTTTCGACGTCAAATTCGGCGCCCGCCCGCTGCGCAGGACGATCCAGCAGGAAATCGAGGATCCCCTGTCGGTGGAGATCCTGCGCCACCGGTTCGAGGGCGGCTCCCGGATCGTCGTATCCGTCCGGGGCGGCAAAATCGTTTTTACCGAAGGCGCCGGGAAGCCGGCGGAGTCGCGGGAAGAGGTCGGCGCGGCCCGCTAGGGCCGCTCCCCGAGAAAGCGGCCGCCCGCGGCCTTCAGCAGCCTGTTGCGCACCGCACCGCCGATTCCGTCCGGCGGCGGGTAGAACGCGAAAATCTCCTCGCACCCCAGTTTGTCGAAAACGAAAAATTCCGCGTACAGCCTCCGGGCGTATTCCTCGATGGAAGCCGCATGCGCCGCCGGCAC
>CAZGUL010000078.1:0-221 GCA_964529055.1 uncultured Spirochaetaceae bacterium | reverse complement strand
GTCCGCCGCATCTTGCGGCCCCAGAAGAAGAACGCCGATTTTACGCGCACCCCGGGCGGCAAGCGCCGCCGCGAGGTCCTCCTCCCGGGTGTAGAGGAAAACCTCCGCCCGGGGCTTGTAATGGGTGTACTTCATTCCCGGGGCGGGGGGCGGGCCGTCCGCCCGGGCCTCCGCGAAGGAGGGGCTCTTCTTCAGCACCCGGGCGATGTCCCGCCCGCCGA
>CAZGUL010000077.1:0-9996 GCA_964529055.1 uncultured Spirochaetaceae bacterium | reverse complement strand
CCTGACGCGGCGGCCGGTCAGGAATTCCGTCGCGGATTTTTCGTTCCGCGATTACCGGGATCTCAGGGACTGGATTTTTTCATCGACCTAGGTTTCGACGGGGAGGGGGAACTCATGGTGTTTTCGCTGGGGAATGTGCTTATCCTCGGGATCGTTCTGGTGATTCTCGCCGTGTTCAGGCGGATGGATGTCAACAACCGCTCTCTCGAGAAGGTCCGGAAGTACGCCGACAAGGCCCGGGAGGACCTGGATTCGGTGGTCCTGGAAAAGGTCCAGAACCTGAAGGACCTGGCCATCGAACTGGACGTTCACCAGAAGGCGGCGAAGGAAATCCTGAAACGCAGCCAGGGCATCGAGGACGGGATCGGCGACAAATTCGCCGCCACCGAGACGATAGCGGCCCGGATCAAGGAATACGACCGGGTTCTGGACGAGCTCGTCGGGATGACCCGCCGCGCGGAGGAGAACATCGGCCGGATAAAGGAAGAGTCGGAATTTACCGATTCGGTGGCGAAGAAGCTTCGGATGGTGATGACCCGGCTGGAGGAACAGGAAGCCCGCATCCCCGAGGTGGTCGCGAAATTCGGTGAACTCAACGAAAGCGCCCTCCGAACCGCCCAGGACGCCGTGATGGATTCCGCGGCGGTCCGGGTCGAGGAAATGGCACGCAAGATCGACGCCGCCGCGGCGAAGGCGGACGAGACAGCCCTCTTCATGAAGACCTCCGAGGCGGAAACGCGCCGCGGCGCGGAAAGGATGCGGCTGGACCTGGAGGAGCTCGGCGGCCGGCTGGTGGAAAAAACTTCCGGCGAGCTTTCCCGCATCGAGGCGGATTACGACTCCCGGCTGGAGGCCGCGGCCGTCCGGGGCGAGGCGCTGGAAACGAAGGCCCTGGCGAAGCTGAAGGATTTTTTCGAGGAAAAAATGAAGGCCGCGACCCGGGAGTACACCGTCCGGCTCGAACAGGGGAAAAAGGAACTGGACCGCAAACTGGAGGAGCTGGGTTCCGTCGTCGAGGGCGTCCGGATCGAGGCCGAAAAGGACCTGGAAACGATCAGGGCGGAAAACGCCGCGGCCGCGGGGGATTTCAAGGCCCTGCTGAAGGAAAAGATCGACGATCTGGAGGGGAGCCTCTACGAGTCCGAGAGGGTCTTCCAGGAAAAGCTCGCCGCGTCGGGGGAAAAGAGCGAAGGTCTCGTGGATTCCATGGTCGCCCGCATCGGCCGGGAACTCGAGGAAAAATCCGGCGTCCTGCGGGCCGACGCGGAAAAGAATCACAAGCAGCTCCGGGACACGGCGGCCGCCCAGCAGAAGAAGATCGAGGAGATGTTCGGTTCCCTGAAGGAACGCACCGAAACCTGGTCCGCCAAATTCGAGGCGTCCATAACCGGAATCGCGGAGAAGATCAAATCCTTCGAGGCCGGCGTCGCCGGTTACGAACGGGATCTGGGAGCCCGGACAAACGCCGCCGTGAAGCTTTTCGAGGCGGCGGAGACATCCCTGCGGGAAAAAGCCGGGGATATTTCCTCCCGGGCCGAAGCCATCCAGACGGAAGCTTCCGGGGCGCTCGCCGCCCTCAGGGAGACCGTGGGCAGGGAAACGCGGAACATGGATGCCGCCGTCCGGAACTTCATCCAGGAAAACGAAAACAGGATCGCCGAGGCGGGCGAGAGTCTCCAGTCCCGGGTCGTGGGGGACCTGGACGCCCGGCTCGCGGACTACGAAAAAAACATCTCCTACCGGTTTACCCGGATCGAGGAGGTTTCCGGCGAGGTTGACGGCCTGGAAAAGAACATGCGGGAGACGATGGACCGCCTTTCCGCGCGGCTCCGGGAGGATTTCGCCGAATTCGGGAAGGACCTGCACGCGAAACGGCTCGCCGACAAGGAGGAGATCGAAAAGTCTACCCGGGAGCTCCGGGACTCTATGGACGAACTCGAGCGCGGTCTGTCGGAGCTGAAGACCCGCGCCTACGACAACGTTTCGGAGAAACTGAAGATTTTCGAAGACGAGTTCTTCAGGGACCTGGGGGCCCGGGACGAGGCGATGCAGGAGAAATTCAACGACTGGCAGTCCCGGATCGACGGTTCCCTGGAGGAGCTGGCGAAAAAGAACGCCGTCGAACGGGAGATGGTCGAGAACCGCTATGCGGAGGAGCTGAAGGAGCGTTTCGGGGATTTCCGCGACAGGTTTCTCCAGCAGCTCCAGGGGCTGGAGGATGGGGCGGCGGAAGTCCGCCGCGGCGTTTCGGCCCGGATGGAGGAATCCGCGGCCGCCTTCGAGGATTTCAGGCGGGACATCCGCGCGGACCTGGAGGAGGCGAAGGCGAATTCCGATTCCCTGGTCAGGGACGAGCTCCAGCGGTATGGGGCCGTACTCGAGGAGGAAACCGCCAGGTTCCGGAAGGAATACGAAGGCCGCCTGAAAATCCTGTCCGACGAGCTGGAAGAGCGGAAACGGGATCTTTCCGGAACCCTCGACGGCGTCAGGTCCGACATGACCGTATGGCAGGCCCGGGTCCTGCAGGACCTGAAGGCTTCCGAGGCGGATGTGGACAACCGGTTCGCCGGTTTCAAGGTCACCATCTCCGACACGGTGAGTGCTCTGCGGGACGAATTTTCGGCCCAGAAGAACGAGCTGATCCTTTCTACCCAGGACGAGAGGTCCCGGCTGAAGGATGAACTGCGGCTCCTGGGAGATGGGGTCGCCTCCCTGGACGAAAACCTCCGCCGCAGGACCGAGGAGTCCCTGGAAGAGCTGCGGTCCCGGCACGCGGAGTTCCAGGAAGAGTACCTCAGGAAAAACAAGGACCTGCAGGCGGAGGCGGACGGCAAGATCCGGGACCTCCGTTCCATAGTCGCCGACACCCGCCAGCAGTTCGAGACCCTGAACGGGAAGCTGTTCGGCAGAATCGAGGAAAGCGCGAAGCTGCTGTCGGTCAATCTTGCGGAAATCGAGAAGCGGCAGAAGAATTTCGTCGAGCAGACGAAGATTTTCGAGCGGGCGGACGCCCTGAAAATCTCCCTCGGAGAAAGCATCGAGGAACTCAAAGCCGACCTGGCCCGGGTGGACTCCCAGCGCAAGGAAATGAAGGACCTGGAAACCCAGATCCAGAAGGTCCGAAAGCTCGGCGAGGAGGTTTCCGAGAAGATGTCCCGCTTCACCGCCGAAAAACGGCGCATCGACGCCCTGGAATCGGATTACGAGCGCCTCATCGGCATGTCCGACGCGGTGGAGCAGAAGCTCCGGCAGATCACCTCCACCGACGACGGGATAACGGCGATCCAGGCTTCCCTGCGGGGGCTGGAGTCGCTGCAGCAGGAAACCGAGGCCCGTTTCGACAGGCTGGAAAAAAAGAAGAAGATCCTGGACGTCACGGCCGAGGGGGTGGACAAGAACTTCGCCCTGCTGGGCGAGATCGAAAAACGCCTCGCGACGTTCCAGCGGGAGCTCGCGGAGGTCCCCGGAGGCCTGGAAGCTCTGCAGGACCGCATTGCCCGGCTCGCCGACGGCAAGGAAAAGGCCGACCAGGCGGTCGGGCGCCTCGCCGATATCGACGCCACGATGAAAGACCTGGAAAAACGGATGGCGCATCTGCAGAAAATCCGGGAATGGCTCGCCAAGACCGAAACACGGATCGAGGAGGTGTCCCGCAGCGCCCAGGAACAGGTCAAACTGCTGGGGACCCTGCTGAAGGACGGCGCGCGGGCGACGAAAAAGGAAAAGGGCGCCCCGTCCCTGAGCGCCCGCGAAACAGTGACGAAACTCGCCCATCAGGGGTGGACTGTGGAACAGATCGCCATGGCGACGAAGCTGAGCCGCGGGGAGGTGGAGCTCATCCTGGAGCTCACGGCGAAGTAATTCCGCGCGGTTCGGGAAAAAGCTTGACGGTATACCACCCTGTTAGTATTTTTTACCTGAAAAGAATCACACAGGGGCTATATTTTGGACAACAACGAGGAGAAGAACGACAGAATTCGAGATACGTCCGCGGAACGGGCGGCGGCGGAGACGGCGGGAGCCGGGGAAGATGTCGTGCGCTGCGAAGCGGAGCAGGCCGCCCTGTTGGGCAAGGTCGCCGAGCTGGAAAGCAGGCTCACGGCCCTGGCGGCGGAAAACTCGGGTCTGAAGGACCAGCTTCTCCGCAAACAGGCCGATTTCGAGAATTTCCGCAAGCGCATGAACAGGGACAAACTGGAAGCCATACAGTTCGGCAACCAGGGGCTCCTGACGGATCTCGTTCCGGTTCTGGACGATTTCGAGCGGGCCATCAAATCCAGCGAGGATTCCCGCGACTTCACGGCCTTTCATGACGGGATCGTTCTCATAGAAAAACAGTTCGCGGGACTTCTGCAGAGAAAGTGGGGCCTGAAGCGTTTCGATTCCGTCGGCGAGGTCTTCGACCCGGGAAAGCACGAGGCCGTAACCACCGAGGAGAGGGCGGACCACGACACGTCTTTGGTGCTGGAAGATTATCAAAAAGGCTACTATCTCCATGACAGGATTCTCAGGGCGGCCAAAGTGAAGGTTTCCCTGCCCGTGCCGGGGGATGGCGGAAATAAAAGCGAAGTGTCGTCCGACACGGCTCGCACCGTAGAAGGAAAAGAGGAGACAAAATAATGGGCAAGATAATCGGGATCGATTTGGGAACAACAAACTCCTGCGTGGCGGTCATGGAAGGCGGCGAGCCCGTGGTGATCCAGAACGCGGAAGGCCAGCGGACGACCCCCTCCATCGTCGCGTTTACCGCGAAGGGCGAGAGGCTGGTCGGACAGCCCGCTAAGAACCAGATGATCACCAATCCGGAAAATACGATTTACTCCATAAAAAGGTTCATGGGGCGGCGGACGTCGGAGGTCCCCGAGGAAATCCGTATGGTCCCCTATAAAGTGAGCGAAGACGCGAGCGGCGGTGCGCGGGTCGGCGTGGGCGACAAAATGTATTCCCCGCCGGAAATTTCCGCCGCGATTCTCCAGAAGATGAAGGAAACGGCGGAAGCCTACCTGGGCGAAACCGTTACGGAAGCGGTCATCACCGTTCCCGCGTATTTCAACGACTCCCAGCGCCAGGCCACGAAGGACGCAGGCCGGATCGCCGGCCTGGAAGTAAAGCGCATCGTCAACGAACCTACGGCGGCGGCGCTGGCCTACGGCTTCGGCAAGGACAAAAAAGAGGAAAAGATCGCCGTGTACGACCTGGGCGGCGGCACCTTCGACATCTCGATCCTCGAGCTTGGCGACGGTGTCTTCGAAGTGAAGTCCACCAACGGCGACACCCACCTGGGGGGCGACAACTTCGACCAGAAGATCATGGACTGGCTCATCGAGAGCTTCAAGAAGGATTACGGCATCGATCTCTCCAGGGACCGGATGGCCCTCCAGCGCCTCAAGGAAGCCTCCGAGAAGGCCAAGATGGAGCTGTCCAGCACCCAGAGCACGGAAATCAACCTGCCTTTCATCACCGCCGACGCGTCGGGGCCCAAGCATCTTCTGTATACCCTGAGCCGGGCCAAGCTGGAGCAGCTCATCGGCGACCTCATCCAGAGGACGAAAGGCCCCGTGCTCCAGGCACTCAAGGACTCGGGTCTCAAACCGAACGAAATCGACGAAGTGATCCTTGTCGGCGGTTCCATCAGGATCCCCGCCGTGCAGGCGCTGGTGAAGGAACTTTTCGGAAAGGATCCCCACAAGGGCGTCAACCCGGACGAGGTCGTCGCGGTGGGCGCCGCGATCCAGGGCGGAATCCTGGGCGGCGACGTCAAGGACGTTCTGCTTTTGGACGTCACCCCCCTGTCCCTGGGAATCGAGACCCTCGGCGGGGTTTTCACGAAGCTCATCGAGCGGAACACCACGATCCCCACGAAGAAAACCCAGATATTCTCCACCGCCGCCGACGGACAGACGGCCGTGTCCATCCACGTCCTGCAGGGCGAGCGGGATATGGCCAACCAGAACCGCACCCTCGGCCGGTTCGACCTGGTGGGGATCCCGGCGGCGCCGCGGGGAGTCCCGCAGATCGAGGTTGTCTTCGACATCGACGCCAACGGCATTCTGCACGTTTCGGCGAAGGACCTGGGAACCGGCAAGGAGCAGAAGATCCGGATCGAATCCTCCTCGGGCCTGAAGGAAGACGAAATCAAGCGGATGGTGCGGGAGGCGGAGGAGCACGCCGATGAAGACAAAAAGAACCGCGAGGCAGCGGAAACCCGGAACGATGCGGACAACCTCATCTACACCACCGAGAAATCCCTGAAGGAATTCGGCGACAAGGTGAGCGCCGACGACCGGAGAAACATCGAGGTTGCCGTCGCGGACCTCAAGACCGCCCTGGAGTCGAAGGACGCGGATCGGATAAAGGAAAAGGCGGAAGCCCTGAAACAGGTTTCGTACAAGCTCGCCGAGGAAGTGTACAAGCATGCCCAGGCGTCCGGGGCCGGAGAGGGAGCGGGAAGCGGACCGAAACAGGGTCCCTCCGGTTCGGAATCACAGCAGGGAGCCGGCGCGAAATCTGACGTCGAGGACGTGGATTACGAAGTCGTTGACGACGAGAAAAAATAGTCTTCTCCCATAGGTGTTCATCTTGGCAAAACGCGATTATTACGAGGTCCTCGGGGTTCCCCGGGGAGCCTCGGTGGACGAGATAAAAAAAGCGTATCGGAAACTGGCGATACAGCACCATCCGGACAAGAACCCCGGCAACAAGGATGCGGAGGAGAAATTCAAGGAAGGCACCGAAGCGTACGAGGTCCTGTCGGACGAGAAGAAACGGCAGGCCTACGACCAGTTCGGATTCGCCGGCGTGGAGGGAATGGGCGCCGGAGCGGGAGGGGCACACGACTATTCGACGGTGTTCCGGGACTTCGAGGACATCTTCGGTGATTTTTCGGGAATATTCGAAGGATTTTTCGGCGGCGGCGGCAGGAGATCGACAGGCAGGTCCCAGGTGCAGCGAGGTTCGGACCTGCGCTACGACCTGGAAATAAACTTCAAGGATGCCATGTACGGCACGAAGGCGGAAATCGCCTACACCCGGAACGCGGGGTGCCAGGCCTGTTCGGGGACCGGCGCCGAATCCGGCAGCGGCAGAAAGACGTGCCCCACCTGCGGGGGCGCCGGCCAGGTGCGGCGGAGTTCGGGCTTTTTTTCCATCGCCTCCGCCTGTCCGCATTGCGGCGGCGAGGGATACATCATCGAGAACCCCTGCAAGGTCTGCGGCGGAAGCGGTGTGGTTCGCAAGCAGCAGAAAATCAAGGTGACGATTCCCGCCGGCATCGAGAACGGCAAGAAGATTTCCCTGTCCGGACAGGGCGACGCCGGACCGAACGGCGGGCCCGCAGGGGACCTCTACGTGGTCATCCACATCAGGCCCCACGAATACTTCGAGCGCAACGAAAACGACGTCTACTGCGTCATTCCCGTTTCCATTTCCCAAGCCGCCCTCGGGGCGGACCTGTACGTCACGAACCTGGAAGACAAGAAAATCCGGCTCAAGATACCGCCGGGGACCCAGGAAGGAAAGATCTTCCGCCTCCGGGGCGAGGGCTTTCCCTACGTCGGCAGTCCCGGACGGCGGGGCGACATGTACATCAAAATCATGATCCGGATCCCCACCCGCCTCTCCGGCCGTTCCAAGGCCCTGCTGAAGGAACTGGCCGAAATCGAAGGGGAGATCACCGAGCCCAAGCCGGTGACCCTCGCGGAACTGCGTTCCCGCTGAGATTCCGCCCGGAAATCCTCGACTTGATCCTTCCGTCTGCCGAAAATAGGAAAAACATCCCGAGGAGTTTTTCATGAAGTACATGGCGCCGATTCTGTCGCTGTTTCTCGTACTCTCGCCCCTTTCCGCCTCTTCCCCGGCGGCGGACGTCGAACTGGTGCGTTCCGAGGCGCGAAAGCTTGGGAACGGGAGACCGACAAGCCTCATTGAGCTGGACAGAAACAAGGACGGCGTCATCGACCAGGCGATGCTGCTGGACGACAAGGGAGCGAAAATCTTCGAGGAACTGGATTTCAACTACGACGGGAAGATGGACGACTTCTGCTTTTATTCCGGCGGGGTCCTGGTCCGCGAAGAGATCGACACCAATTACGACGGCTCCGTGGACATGTGGGTGTACCTCAGAAAGGGGATTTACGTGGAACGGTACGAGCGGGACACGAATTTCGACGGTGTTGTCGACAAGGTGAAGAAATATGGACCGGGCAGGTAGCTCCGGACCCCGCTACATCATCGGGTATCACGCCGTGGAGGAGTACCTGAAAAGGGGGTCCTCCTGCGTTCTCCACGCCGCAGTCCGCAGCAGAAGGACAGCCGAGATAATCGCCCTGGCCGGAAAGCTCGGCGTTCCCGTCCGGTGGACCGAAGAGAAAACCCTGGACCTGCTGCCGCTTTCGGGAAACCACAAGGGGCTGGTCCTCGAACTCCGGGAAGCGCCGGGTACCGAATACACGCATTTCGAGGAATTCCTTTCCCGTTTCTCCGCGGAAACGGGGGTCGTCCTTCTCCTGGACGGGGTCACGGACACCCACAATTTCGGGGCCCTCCTGCGGTCCGCCGATCTTTTCCGGGTCGACGCGGTGATCATCCCTGCCCGGAGGTCGGCGAAGGAGGGCGCGGCGGCGGAAAAAATTTCCTCCGGCGCCAGCGCCTTCGTTTCCGTGCTGGAGGTCCCCAACCTGGCGCGGGCCCTGTCGTCGCTGAAGGACCTCGGGTTCTGGATCTACGGCGCCGACATGGCGGGATCTCCGGCGGACCGGACCGATCTTCGGGGCAGAACGGCGCTGGTGATGGGAAGCGAAGGAAAGGGCCTTTCCCGCCTGACGGCGGAAAAGTGCGATGCCCTGATAAGGATTCCGGCGGCGGGGCATGTGGATTCCTTCAACGTTTCCGTTGCCGGGGGGATCCTTCTGTACGAGATCAGGCGCCAGCAGGGATTTCCCGGCTTTCCTAATCCGTCATGAACCGCTTTCCGATGTCGCGGCGGTACCAGGCGCCCCGGAACTTTACGTTCTCCGCGCCCGCGTAGGCGGTTCCTGCGGCTTCGTACACGTCCTTGCCGACTCCGACCACCGTAAAACACCTTCCTCCGTTGGTCAGAAGCGAACCGTCGTCCCCGCGGACCGTCGCGGCGTGGAAAATGTGGAGGTTCTTCTCCTCCGGGCGTTCCCTGATCTGCACCGCCAGATGTTTGCGGTATTTTCCGGGATACCCTTTGGCGGCGATTACGACGCCCAGCGACGCGGAGTCCGACACCGCGAGGGGGAATTTGTCGATGGTTCCCGCCGAGACCGCGTCCCATAAATTCCCGAAATCGGAGGTTATCAGGGGAAGGAGGGCCTGGGTTTCCGGGTCGCCGAAGCGGACGTTGTATTCCAGCACCTTCGGCCCCTCCGTGGTTATCATGAGACCGAAATAGACGACACCCTTGTACATGAGGCCCCCGGCCCGCAATCCGGCGAAGGTGGGCTCCACGATTTCGGTCAGAATCCTCCGCTGTATCGCGGCGTCAAGCCACGGCACGGGGCAGACGCTTCCCAGTCCGCCCGTGTTGGGGCCGGTGTCGCCTTCGCCGGCCTTCTTGAAGTCCATGCAGGGCGGCATCAGAATGTAGTTTTGGCCGTCGCAGACCGCGAAAATCGAGGTTTCGTACCCGTCCAGGAATTCCTCGGCCACCAGCGTGTCGTCCCGGAGGGTCCGCTCGGCGAATACCAGCATTTCATCCCTGGCCGCGGTGTCCAGAACGCCTTTTCCGGCGGCCAGGCCGCTTTTTTTCAGGACGATCCTTTTCTTGTTCTTCTTCAGGAATTTCTGGAAGGCCGCAAAATCCGTGAATTCCGTGTACTCCGCCGTGGGAACTCCGCTTTTGACCATGAACTGCTTCGCGAACGCCTTAGACGATTCGAGGCGGGCGGCATCCTTGCGGGGGCCGATCGCCGGGATCCCTTCCGCGTTCAGGGCGTCGACGATCCCGACGGAAAGAGGTTCCTCGGGACCGAC
>CAZGUL010000076.1:0-10015 GCA_964529055.1 uncultured Spirochaetaceae bacterium | reverse complement strand
TGTCGAATGATCCAGTTTCCCATATTTCGTTTCCAGGTGTGCTTCTTCGTCATAATCGTAATTGCTTTTAGCTTTAAGGTAATCTTGCCAAATTGCCGCTCCTTTGGCGGTATCATGTCCTATACCCGCGGCTCGTGCCCATTCGGATGAATCAAAGGAGATTGCAAAATCCGCCGCTCGAGATGCAGTGCCAATGAGATGATCGTATAATTTATGAGGTTCCGCCCAGGTGCCGTCATCGTTTCTGCGGACATGTGCATAAAACTCCATCCCTTCTTACTCCTATCCTCTCAAAAGGCCAACACTCTGCCCAATTTTCCCGGTGCACGCATGATCACCCAGGAACTTTTGCCGTGATGAATTTTCGTCCATAACTACGGTCAATGCAATGAGAATTTTTATGCCATTCATCCGCCGGTCCACTGTGTGATTCAAGGTTGCAAAATCCGAAACGGCCGCATACAATCTGAAGAGTGACCTTCATGGAGGAGGAAATCAATGTTCAAGGAATTTCGTGAATTCGCCATGCGCGGCAACGTGGTCGACATGGCGGTGGGCATCGTCATCGGGGCGGCCTTTGGCGCCATCGTCACGTCCCTGGTCAACGACGTCATCATGCCGCCCCTGGGGCTCGTTCTCGGCAGGATCGACGTCTCCAACCTGTTTTTCGTGATGAAGGAAGGGACGACGCCGGCCCCGTACGTGAACCTGGCAGCCGCGCAGGCCGCGGGGGCGGTGACGCTGAACTACGGGCTTTTCGTCAACAAGATCGTGAGCTTCCTCATCGTCGCCTTCGCCGTTTTCATGGTGATCAAGGTGATGAACACGCTGAAGCGCAAGGAAGAGGCGAAGCCGGCGGTGCCGCCCGCGCCGAAGGAGGAAGTCGTCCTTCTGACCCAGATCCGCGACGCCCTGAGCCGCAAATGATTCCCGCCGCCGCCGGCTCCTTTACGCGCCGGCGGCGGGTCGGTAGTATGCCTGTATGCTCCTTTCCGTTCACGCCGCCTGCGACCGGGGTCTCGTGCGGGCGAACAACGAAGACATGATACTCGCCGCGGGACGTTTTCTCCGCGACGCTGTTTTCGACGAAATCCTGGATACGCGGGACGTGCGGGCCCCCTTTTTCGCCGTCGCCGACGGGCTGGGCGGCGCGGCCGCCGGGGAGGAGGCAAGCGAGGCGGCGCTCCGGATTTTTCTCGCCGCCGTGGAAAGCCTCCGGCCGGAATCCGGCGCGGAGGAGCTCAAAGCCTTTTTCTCCGCCCTGACGGATGCGGCGCACGCGGCGCTGACGCGGGCAGGCCGGGAGGACCCGCGCCGGCGCGGCATGGGGACGACCCTGACGGCCTTCCTGGAGTACGGCGGCCGCTGGTACTGGTTCAACGCGGGGGATTCCCGGGCTTACCTGTTCAGGGCGGGAAGCCTGATCCAGCTTTCCCGGGACCACAGCCTGCGGGAGGTCACGGGACGGGCGGACATTCCGTCCAACATTCTCGCCAACTGCCTGGGGGGCGGGTCCGCCGGCGCCCGCTGCGACTTCGCCGGAGTTCCGGGGTTTCCCCGGGAAGGGGATGCCCTTCTCCTCTCCAGCGACGGGCTCCACGACCTCGTCGGGAACGGGGCCATGGAAGCGATCATCGCCGGGAATTCCGGCAACCCCGTTCCGGCCCTCGTGGAGGCGGCGAAAGACCGCGGGGGCCGGGACAACATATCGTGCATCTATTTGAAAGAGGCGAAGCCTTAAAAAAGGAATAACGAATGGAAAGCAAGAAATCACGCTCGTTCCTGTCCCACTTCATCGTCGTCGTCGCGGTGCTTGCCCTGATGATCGGGGCCGCCGGGGCGGCCGCCGCGGTTTTTACGAAGGATCCTTTTCTGACCGCTGCCGTTTCCCTCGGGGCTTTCATCGTTTCCGGCGGGGCGGCCGCCGCCGTTCTGGGCGGGATTTTCGGCAGGGCGATCAGGGATTTTTCCGCCGGCATCCGGAAGGCCGCCGCGGGGGACTTTTCTTCCTTCGGAGAGGGGAAGGATATCCGCGAACTGGGAGCCGTGGAAAAAATCCTTAGGCATGAACTGCTGACGCCGCTGGAGGAAAGCCTGGAGCGCCTCGGCACCGCAGTCGGGGAGAGCCGGTCGGTGAATTCCCGGGTTTCGGGCTCGCTGGAAAAGGCGCTCGTCGCGGGAATGCAGGTGTCCGGCGGCGTGCGGATGGTCCAGCGCAAGACCGGGCGCCTCCACGATCAGATCGCGGAAGCCTCCGCGGCGGTGGAGGAGATTTCCGCCAACGCCCGGAGCTTCAACGAAGAGGTGAACAAGCAGAGCCGCGCGATGGAGCAGACCGGCGCCGCGGTGGAGGAGATGAGCGCCTCCGTGGCAAGCGTGGCGGACATTGCCCGGCAGAAAACCGAGGCCACCCGGGAGCTTCTGGAAATCACGTCCGAGGGGGGCCGGCGGGTTGAGGTTACCGGCAGGGTCATTGAGGACGTCACCGTCGGCGTGGGCGACATCGCGGGCATGATCCAGGTCATCAACGACATCGCGTCCCGCACGAACCTTCTGGCCATGAATGCCGCGATCGAGGCGGCCCACGCGGGCGCCTCGGGAAAGGGTTTCGCCGTGGTCGCAATGGAGGTCCGGAAGCTCGCGGAGAGCACGGCGCAGAACGCGAAAGCCATTTCGACCTCGCTGGAGAAAATCGTCGAGAAAATTCACGAAGCCGGAACCGCCAGCGGATCCGCCGGCGCAACCTTCGAGCGGATACGGGATGAAGTCGGCCGCTTCGTCGACGCGTTCCGCGAAATCTCGACCTCCACCGGCGAACTGTCCGCCGGGACGGGGCAGATACTGGAGGCGGTTTCCACGCTGAAGGGATTTTCCCAGGAGATCGCCGCGGGAAGTTCGGAGATGCGGCAGGGGGCGGAGGACATCGAGCGGGTACTCCGGCAGGTGAAGGAATACTCCGAGGGCATCCTGGGCGATCTCGCCGAGGTCGAGAAGGGCGCCGGGGAAATCGGAACCGCCGGCGGCGAGATAAGCGGCTTCGCGGTGCAGAGCAACGCGCTGACGGGGCGTATCTGCGGCGAACTGGCGAAATTCGGCGCCTGCGCCGGAAGCGGCGGGGGCCTGGATATCGACTCCGCCGTCCTGATGCATGTCAGCTGGGCCGCCCGGATGCGGGCATTTCTCGACGGCGGGGAGAATGCCCCGGCCGCCGCCGCCGGCGACCACACGAAATGCGATCTCGGCAGATGGATCCGGGGCGAAGGCCGGGCGTACGCGGGTGCCGCGTTTTTCGCCGAGCTGGAAAAGGAGCACGAGGCGCTGCACCGGATCGCCGCGGGCGTCCTGGAAGCGAAAACCCGGGGAGACGCGGACCGCGCCGAAGCGGATTATCGGCGCCTGGTGGAGCAGTCGGGCCGGGTCGTCCGGCTGCTGAAGGGACTGAAGGGATTGAAGGGCGCCGCCGGCCAGGCGGAAAAAAAGATTGACGAGCTGTAACATGTGAGTTATCATACAACCACCTTTCCTATGTGCGCGAAATCGTCCTTGAAGCCGGTCCGCCGCAGCAGCGTGCGGACCCAGGTATTCGAACAGCTGAAAACTCAGGTGGTGGGAGGGACCTGGAAACCCGGGTCCAAGCTTCCTTCCGAGAACGATCTGGCGGGCACCCTCGGCGTCAGCCGGGTGTCGATCCGCGAGGGGCTGCAGAAACTCGTTACCCTGGGGCTCCTGGAAACCCGCCATGGCGAAGGAACCTTCGTCAAGGAAATGTCCCCCGACCTGTATCTCAACACGCTCCTGCCGCTCCTCGTGCTGGAAAAGACGAGCATTTTCCAGGTCCTGGAATACCGCCGCGTCATGGACACCGGAGCCGTGGTCCTGGCCGTGGAACGGGCCGGGAAGGAAGACCTGGAGGAGATGGAAAGGATCTACGCCCTGATGGTGAAAAGCGCCTCCGACGATCATCTTTTCGCCCAGGCGGACCTGGATTTTCACCTGGCCGTCTCCAAGGCGACGAAGAATCCCATATTCATCAAGGTCAACGCGATCATCAGGGACATCCTCAGCGTGTCGATGGAAGGCATCGTCCGGGCCCTGGGCCGTCAGGACGGTCTTTTCTATCACCGCAGGATCCTGGACGCGATAATCGCCCGGGACGCCGCCGCCGCGGAACGGATCATGCGGGAGCACGTTGTGCGCACCATCGAACGACTGAAGAACGAAGGCGGAGTCGCATGAAGAACACCCGTCCGGACATCGAAACCCGGCTCGCGATGCACAGGGCATTCTGGAACCGGGAACCGCAGAAGCATCCCGTCGCGGCCTTCCGCGTGGTCCCCGACTTCTTTTTCAGCCGCCACTTCCGCGCGGCGGAGAAACTGCTCGTGCCGGGGAAGCGGATAACGCCGGACATGCTGGAGGTTGAGGAATTCCTTCCGGATTACGAAAGGATGTTCCGGACCTCGGAGGAAGTCGGACAGGACGCCTTCTGGACCGCCGAGCCTTTCACCGGGATACCGTGGATGGAGGCGATACTGGGCTGCGAGATCGTCGCCGGGGAGGAAAGCTTCATCAGTCTGCCCTGGATGACGTCGCCGGACGACATGGAAAAGATCGCGTTCGATCCCGGGAACCCCTGGCTCCGGAAGTACCTGGAATTCACCGCCCGGCTTGCCGGTCTTTCCGGCGGCAGGTTCCCGGTGGGCATGCCGATCATGCGGGGACCGTCGGACATGACCGGCGCCGTTCTGGGCCAGACCGAGATGGTCTTCGCCCTGGCGGACCAGCCGGAAAAAATGAAAAAGTTCTTCCTTAAGGTGACGGACCTTTTCCTGCGGGTCATCGCGGAGCAGAACAAACTGATACCCCCGTTCCACGGCGGCTCGGCCCTGGGCTTTTACCACGTCTGGACTCCGGGAAAGAGCATCTGGTTCCAGGAGGACCTGTCGGCGATCATGTCGCCGGCCATGTACCGGGAATTTCTTGCCGAGCCGGCGCGGAGAATCTGCGCGGGGCACGACCACACGTCCATCCATCTCCACCCGGCATCGTTCTTCATCCTGGACGAACTTTTCCGGATCGACGGTCTCAAGACCATCGAGGTCAACAAGGATGTGGGCGGGCCGACGGTGCCGGAGATGATTCCCGAGCTCCGGCGGATCCTGGAAAGGAAGAACCTCATCCTCTGGGGGGACCTCACCCTGGAGGACCTGGACTGCATACGAAAGAATCTCCCGAGTCGGGGACTCTTTTTGCACGTCGTCGCTCCGACGATGGACGCGGCGGGAGAACTTCTCTCCGCCGTCCGCTCGTGGGAGCAGCGGCAGGATAGTATGGGCGGCGTCGCCGCCGCCGGATAACAAACCATTACCCATGGGGGGGAATGACGATGACAGCGCAAAGCACGGTAAAGTCGCTCAAGAAGACCGCTCTCCAGCTCAGGTTCAACCTGCTGGAAATGGTCGGCGTGGGAAAGGCCGGCCACCTGGGCGGCTCGAGCTCCCTGGCGGAGATCGTATCGGTTCTCTATTTCCACAAGATGAAGATCAACAAGGCCGACCCGAGGGACCCGTCCCGGGACCGCTTCCTGCTCAGCAAGGGACACGCGGTCCTTATCCAGTACGCGGCCCTGGGCGAGCTGGGATATTTCCCGAAGTCCGAGTTCGGCAAGGTTAAGACCCTCGCGGGCTCCCTGCAGGGGCATCCGGACATGAAGACCCCGGGAATCGAGGCGGTGACCGGCTCCCTCGGGCAGGGTCTCTCCATCGGCGTCGGCATGGCCCTGACCTTCCGGCTGGACGGAAAACCGAACCGGGTGTACGTCGCCATGGGCGACGGCGAGCTGTCGGAAGGCCAGCTCTGGGAAGCCGCGATGGCGGCGTGGAAGTTCAAGGTGGACAACCTTGTCGGATTCGTCGACTGCAACCGCATCCAGGCCACCGGCCCCACCTGCGAGATTTTCGACATCCCGGACATCGCGAAAAAGTGGGCCGCCTTCGGCTGGAACGTCATCGAGATCGACGGCCACGACGTGGCGCAGATCGTCGAAGCGCTGGAAAAGGCCGAAACGGTGAAGGGCCGTCCGACGGTGATCATCGCGAATACCGTGAAAGGCAAGGATTTCTCTTTCGCGGAAAACAACGCGGCCTTTCACAACGGAATCCTGACGGAGGAGCTCTTCGCGAAGGCGAAGGCGGAGCTGCAGGCCAAGGCCGCCGAGCTCGACAAAAACTAAGGAAGAGGGAAAAGACCATGATGATACAATTAGCTACCAAAAACCTGCGGGAAGCCTACGGCCTCAGCCTCGTCGAGCTGGGAAAACGCAACAAAGACGTCGTCGTTCTCGAGGCGGACCTGGGCAAGTCGACCCGGACGGTGCTCTTCCAGGCCGAATTCCCCCAGCGCTTCTTCGAGATGGGAATCGCGGAGCAGAACATGGCGTCCACCTCCGCCGGCTTCGCGCTGGCGGGCAAGATGCCCTTCATGAACACCTTCGCGGTCTTCGCCACCGGACGGGCCTTCGACCAGCTCCGGAACTCCATCTGCATCCCCCGGCTCAAGGTCCGGATCTGCGGCTCCAGCGCCGGCCTCTCCGACTTCGGCGACGGCAAAACCCACCAGAGCGTGGAGGACCTGGCGACGATGCGGGCCCTGCCCAACATGACGGTGCTCGCCCCGGCGGACGCGGTGGAAGTCGTCAAAATGATGGAAGGCATCGCCGGCATCGACGGGCCGGCGTACATCCGGATCAACCGCAACGACCTCCCGACGGTGACGCCGGAAAACGAGCCGTGGAAACCCGGCAAGGTGTGGACCCTCCGGGACGGCAAGGACGCGGCTGTTTTCGCGAACGGCGTGATGGTGTCCAAGGCGCTGGAAGCGGCTGAGAAGCTCGCGAAGGAAGGCATCGGCGTCAAGGTGCTCAACGTGAGCACGGTGAAGCCCATCGACCGCGCGGCCGTCATCGCCGCGGCGAAAGGCGTGAAGGGCATCGTGACGGCGGAGGAAGGCAACATCGTCGGCGGCGTCGGTTCCGCGGTGCTGGAGGCCCTGCGGGCGGAGAAGCACGCGCCGGTGGAATTCGTCGGAATCCAGGACGAGTTCGGCATTTCGGCGAAAAATTACGACGAACTGCTGGAAAAATACGGTTTGACTGCGGCCGCGATCGAAAAAGCGGTCAAAGCCGTGATAAAATAGCGAAAAATATTTTTGGAGGATTGATATGAAACTTGGATTCATCGGACTCGGTATCATGGGAAAGCCCATGTCGAAAAACCTGCTGAAGGCGGGATATAAGCTCGTCGTGTTCGACATCGTGAAGGAAGCCGTGGCGGAAGTCGTCGCCGCCGGCGCGGAGCAGGGTTCCTCCCCGAAGGACGTGGCGGCGAAGTGCGACATCGTCATCACCATGCTGCCGAACTCCCCGCACGTCAAGACCGTCATTCTCGGCAAGGACGGAGTCATCGAGGGGGCCAGGTCCGGCAGCCTCATCGTGGACATGAGTTCCATCGCCCCGCTGGCCTCCCAGGAGGTCGCGGCGGAACTGAAAAAGAAGGGCGTCGACTTCCTGGACGCCCCCGTTTCCGGCGGCGAGCCGAAGGCGGTCGACGGAACCCTGGCCATCATGGTCGGCGGCAGGGAGGAGCACTTCGGCAAGGTGAAGGACATCCTTTTGAAAATGGGAGCCTCCGCGGTGCTCTGCGGCGACATCGGAGCCGGCAACGTCACGAAGCTGGCCAACCAGATCGTCGTCGCCCTGAACATCGCCGCCATGTCCGAGGCCTACGTTCTGGCCGAGAAGGCCGGCGTGGACCCGGGAAAGGTTTTCGACGCAATCAAGGGAGGCCTGGCGGGCAGCACGGTTCTCAACGCGAAGTCCCCGATGGTCCTGGAAGGCAACTACAAGCCCGGCTTCCGGATCGAGCTCCACATCAAGGACCTGCAGAACGCCCTGGACACGGCCCACGAAATCGGGTCCCCCATTCCGCTCACCAGCGTGGTCATGGAGATCATGCAGGCGCTGAAGGTGGAGGGAAAGCAGAAGGACGACCACGGCGGGATCATCCAGTTCTACGAAAAACTCGCGGGAGTCAAAGTCAGGAGAAAGGGGGCCTAGAAATGGGCGACGGACATGGGGTAACCTTGATCTACGCGATTCGCGACAGGTTTGAAAAGGTAGTCAATTTCTTGATAGGGACCATGCTTGCGGGGATGGTTGTCGTCGTGTTCGGCAATGTGATCTTCCGGTACTTCCTGAACGCGGCTCTCGCGTGGTCGGAAGAGGTTTCACGTTTCATGCTCATCTGGCTTGCGTTCCTGGGCGCGGTCATCGCGTACCTCAGGAATGAGCACCTGGGGATCGACATCATGCTTAAGGTCCTGCCTCCGCTGAGCGCGCGAATTCTGGCAATCGTGGCCGACGTGCTCGTGTTTGGGGTGCTCGTGATCATGACCAAGGGAGGCATCGATATGACGGTAGATTCGTTCGCGAGCGGCTGGGTCGCGGCCGCGGTGCCGATACCGTACGGCTATGTGTATCTGGTCGCTCCCATCGCCACCGGTCTGATGCTCATCGAGTCCGTCATAAAACTGTTTTCGGACATCCGCAAGCTCGTCGCGGCCGCCCGGGGAGGTGCCTGATGCTTCCGCTCTTTCTCATTTCGCTCTTCGGGTTCGTGGCGCTCTCGGTGCCGGTCGCCTTCGCTCTGGCGCTCACGTCGCTCGTGTTGGCCCTCGCCATGAACCAGGTAAGCGCCGCGCTTCTTATCCAGAACATCGTGCGGGGCATCGACAGCTTCCCGCTGATGGCCATTCCGTTCTTCCTGCTGGCCGGCGAGATCATGAACACCGGCGGCATCTCGCGGCGCATCGTCCAGGTCGCCCGGGCGCTCATGGGGCAGATAAAGGGCGGTCTCGGGTACGTGAACGTCCTCGCCAGCATGCTTTTCGCCGGTGTCTCCGGCTCTGCCGTGGCCGACACCGCCTCGATCGGTGCGATGCTCATACCGATCATGGAAGAGGAGGGGCTCGACAAGGACCAGTCGGCCGCGATCACGATCGCCTCGTCGGTAATCGGGCCTATCATTCCGCCGAGCATCCCGATGATCATCTTCGGCATCGTCGGCAACGTCTCCATCGTCCGCCTCTTTCTCGGCGGCATCGTCCCCGGCGTCCTTATCGGGTTGGGCCTGATGCTCGGGTGGTACGTCCATACGCGGAAGCGGAACTACCGGGCCGACGGGACGTTCAGCTTCTCCGTGGCGGTCCGGGCGATACTCGACGCGTTCTGGGCGATGGTGCTTCCGGGACTCATCCTCGGCGGCATAGTCTTCGGCGTTTTCACGCCCACCGAGGCGGCGGTCATCGCGGTGGTGTACGCCTTCGTTGTCTCGCTGTTCGTCTACAAGGAGCTGAAGCTCTCCGAATTGCCGGCGTTGTTCGTGGCCACGGCCCGCAACTCGGCGATCGTTCTGCTCGTGTGCGGCGCAGCGCTCGCGGCGGGGTACTACATAACGACCGCGCAGATTCCGGCCCTGCTCGCGGACACCCTGCTCTGGCTGGCCGGCGACAACAGGTTCATCCTGATGATGGTGATCAACGTTCTCTTGCTGCTGGTCGGGTGCGTCCTGGACCTGACTCCGGCGATCCTCATCATGGGACCTATCCTGCTCCCGATCATCACGAAATTCGGGATCGACCCGGTGTACTTCGGAGTCGTCATGGTCGTGAACCTCTGCATCGGACTGATCACTCCGCCTGTCGGGAACGTCCTGTACGTGGGATGCAGCATCTCGAAGCTGTCGGTCCTTCGACTTTCGAAGGCCGTAACGCCGTACATTCTGATCGAGGTCGCGGTGCTGTTCTTCATAACGTACGTGCCGGGAGCGATCACGTTCATTCCGAGCCTTTTGAAGTAATTTTCGATCCGACGGCCATCCCTGCCGGGCGGCCGCGGAGATCACGATTTGGGAAAAAGCCGCAAGGCTTACGGGCTTCCTGGAAGCCCGATATTCAAAGG
>CAZGUL010000075.1:0-10223 GCA_964529055.1 uncultured Spirochaetaceae bacterium | reverse complement strand
TCGATTTCCCCCTGCTTTTCTGTGAACCCTTGACAGAACAGGGGGGTGTTGGTATAGTCGTTTCTGCTTCAATCAAGGTGGCGTAGCTCAGTCGGTAGAGCAAGCGGCTCATATCCGCTTGGTCAGGGGTTCAAGTCCCTTCGCCACTAATTCCTCTTACGCGGCAATCGACTCCCCGGGCCCGGAAATCCCTCTGGAACGCGAGAAGCTCCTCCTGCGTGTAGGGGGCGGTGTCCCTGCCGTAGTCCGGGTCCAGGGTTTCCCCCGGCCGGAAGGCGGCCAGAACGTACCTCCGCGCGCCCCGCACGAGGGCGGCCATGCCGGGAATGTCCTCCGGGCCGAATATACCGGGGGCAGCGGTGGTGCGCAGCTCGTGGTCGCAGCCGTTCCCCTTGATGTACTCCGCCGATTCCCGGACCGCCTCCGCGAAGCTTTCCCCGCCGGCCGCCAGAAGGCCGTACCTTTCCGGCAGGGTCTTCAGGTCCATCGCGATGTAGTCCGCCTCGACCCGCCGGAGGGCGTCAGGCAGGGTGCCGTTCGTGTCCAGTTTGACCTTCAGCCCCATGCGGCGGATTTCCCGCAGAAAGGCGGGAAGCTCCGGGTGCAGGAGCGGTTCGCCGCCGGAAACGCAGACGCCGCCCAGCACGGCCTTCCGCCGCCCGAGAAATGCGAGGACTTCCTCCGTCCCCAGCATTCCCCCGGGTTCGGGTCCCGTGACGAGTTCCGGATTGTGGCAGTACGGGCAGCGCAGATTGCACCCCCGGGTAAACAGCACCGCGGCGACTTCGCCGGGGTAATCGATGAGGCTTGTCCTGACGAGGCCGAATTTCATCATCGCCGCGGCGTCCGCGCCCCGGTGTGGCGGCTCTAGACCGCCCCGGCGGCGAAGAGGCCCTCCATCTGGTCCACCGAGTGGTAACGCCGCACGGGCCGGCCGTCCGCGTCGAAGAACACCACCGTGGGGGTGGACATGACGCCCCAGGCGGCGGCCTGCGAATAGCCGTCCTCGGTGTCCACGTCGACCCGGTTCCCCTCCAGCGGGAGTCTGCTGACGAAGTCCTGCACCGGAGTGCAGTTCGGACAGGTTTTGCGGTAGAAATAGCTGTAGCCCGCGATCGCGCCGGCCTCTCCGAACAGGCTGCCCTGGACCCCGTCCCGCGGGACGGGGTCCTCGACGCGGGTTTCGACGCGGTCCGGGGCGGCGGTTTCCGCCCCGGCGGACGCGGGAGCGAACGTCAGGCGGTGGTCGTATTCCTCCCGTTTGCCCTTGTTCCAGTTCCGCAGCGAGCGGTAATAACCGACGATGCGGGTGTAGACCTCGGTTTCGGTTCCCCGCACCTCATCCAGCTGCTTCCGCAGGCCGGCCAGTTCGGTTTCGATCATTTCCAGAGTTTTCATGCTAGCCCCTCCCGGCTGATGTTTCATGAGTTTCAGGCTCCTTTCAGAAGCACTTCCCGTTCCTTCTCCAGGTCGCGGATCTTGCGCTGAAGAGCTTCCCGCATTTCCGCTTCGCACTTCGGACAGGTGAAGTGCTCGCCCGACAGGTAGCCGTGTTTCGGGCAGACGGAGAAGGTCGGAGTTATCGTGAAGTACGGCAGGCGGTAGTTCTCCGCTATCTTCCGCACCAGGTTGCGGCACGCATGCCAGTCCTCCACCGCCTCCCCCAGGAAGGCGTGGAAAACCGTCCCGCCGGTGTAGCGGGTCTGCAGGTCGTCCTGGTGGTCCAGCGCGTCGAAGATGTCCGTCGTGTGGTCCACCGGCAGCTGGCTCGAGTTGGTGTAGTACGGTTCGTCGTCGCCGGAGGCGATGATATCGGCGAATTTCGCCCTGTCGTGCTTCGCCAGCCGGTAGCTGGTGCTTTCCGCCGGCGTCGCCTCCAGGTTGTACAGGTCCCCCGTGTCCTCCTGGTACGCCACGAGGCGCCGCCGCATGTGGTCCAGGATCTCCACCGCGAAGGCCTTCCCTTCCGGCGTCGTGATGTCCCTGCCCATGTAGTTCATCAGGCACTCGTTCATTCCGCAGATGCCGATGGTGGAGAAGTGGTTGTTCAGGTTCCGGAGGTACCGGCGTGTGTAGGGAAAGAGCCCCGCCTCGAGCAGCCTGCCTATGATCTTTCGCTTTATGACCAGCGATTCCGACGCCAGGTCCATCAGCGCGTCCAGGCGGTGGAAGAAATCCACCCGCGACTCCGCCAGGTAGCCGATCCGCGGCAGGTTGATCGTGACGACTCCGAGGGACCCGGTGAACTCGTCGGACCCGAAAAGTCCGCCTCCCCGTTTACGAAGTTCCCGTTTGTCCAGCTGGAGCCGGCAGCACATCGAGCGGACGTCCCCCGGTTTCAGGTCCGAATTGATGAAATTCTGGAAGTAGGGCGTGCCGTATTTCGCCGTCATCTCGAAGAGAAGCCGGGCGTTTTCGCTGTCCCAGTCGAAGTCCCGGGTGATGTTGTAGGTCGGGATCGGGTACTGGAAGCCCCGTCCGTTCGCGTCGCCCTGGAGCATCAGCCTGATGAAGACCCGGTTGATGGTGTCCATCTCCGGCTGGCAGTCCCGGTAGGTGAAGCTCTGCACCTCGCCGCCCACCACCGCCGGCTTGTCCGCCAGGTCCGCCGGCACCGTCCAGTCCAGCGTGATGTTCGTGAACGGCGCCTGGCTCCCCCAGCGGCTCGGCGTGTTGACCCCGAACACGAAGCTCTGGATGCTCTGGGCCACCTCGGCTTCGGACAGCCCGTCGACCTTCACGAAGGGGGCGAGGTAGGTGTCGAAGCTCGAGAAGGCCTGGGCGCCGGCCCACTCGTTCTGCATGATGCCCAGGAAGTTGACGATCTGCTGGATCAGGGTTGAAAGATGCCGCGCGGGCCGGGACGTTATCTTGTCCGGCACACCTCCCAGTCCTTCCTCGATGAGCTGGCGCAACGACCAGCCCGCGCAGTATCCGGAAAACATGGACAGGTCGTGGATGTGGAAATCCGCGTTCCTGTGGGCCTCGGCGACGGCTTCCGGGTAGATGTTCTTGAGCCAGTAATTGGCGGTTATCGTCCCGGAGTTGTGGAGAATGAGACCTCCCAGTGAAAAATTGACGTTCGCGTTCTCATTCACCCGCCAGTCCGACCGGGACAGATACCCGTCCATCGTCGTGTTGATGTCCAGCATGAGCTTCTGCGTGTCCCGGATGACCTCGTGCCGGGCCCTGTACAGAATATAGGCCTTCGCGATATCCACCTGCCGGTCCTCGATGAGGACGGTTTCCACGATGTCCTGGATCTCCTCGATGGCCGGCGCGGAATTGGGGTGACGCCCCCGCATGAATTCCGCGAGCTTCTCCTCCACCCGCCGGGTCAGGTTTTCCGCCAGCTCCGGGTCCATCGTCCCCCGCACGGCCTCCACGGCCTTGGCCACTGCGCCGAGGATCTTCTCCCTGTTGTACTTTTCCAGGGTTCCGTTTCGCTTGACCACGAGACGGACCCCGGAAAAGGGCTTGTCGGACAAGCCGCTCTTCAGCCAATTCATCTGTCTGTCTCCCCCCAGCTTCTCTTTTTACGTTTTCCGGTCCCCGCCGGCGCCGTCCAGGGACTCGATTTCGCGGACGAACTGGCCCACGTTCTCGAACCGCCTGTAGACCGACGCGAAGCGGATGTACGCCACGCTGTCCAGGTCGTACAGCCGGCGCAGGACCATTTCGCCCAGGTCGCGGGTGGCGATCTCGTGGCTGGATTTGCCGATCATCGCCGCCTCGTCCTCCAGGTCGTTGATCATTTCCTCGATGGTGACCTGGGAAACGTTCCGCTTTTCGCAGGCCCGCTGGATGCCCCGCTCCAGCTTTTCCCGGTCGAAGGGCTCCCGGCGGCCGTCGGATTTAACGACCATCAGATGCTTTTCTTCTATCCTCTCGTAGGAGGTGAAGCGGTAACCGCAGGAAAGGCACTCGCGCCGCCGGCGGATGCTTTCGCCGCCCGCCAGGCTCCGGGATTCCAGCACCTTGTCTTCGAGACCTTCGCAATGGGGACAGCGCATTTCTCACCCCACATATAGCGGATTTTCCGCAACAAAAATCATTCTAACACACTATATATCGGGTGGCAATACGCCGGTGATGAATTTTTCTTTTTCTCTAAACAAAATAAATGATTATTTTGACTTTTTTGAAAGACGTGCAGGGGTATCAGGGCACCGCGGATTTTCCAGCTGCGCCGGGCTTGACGCGGCCTGCCGGGGTGATATGCTCTAGATCAGGAGGACATCATGACGGTCGGGGTGCCGAAAGAAATAAAAAACAATGAATACCGGGTGGCCCTGACGCCCGCGGGAGTCCACGTCCTCGGCCTGGGCGGCCACAAGGTCCTCGTGGAGGCCGGGGCTGGGGAGGGCAGCGGGATCGAGGACGGGGAATACGCGGCCGAGGGGGCCGAGATCGTCTCCTCCGCCGCGGAGGTCTACGGGCGGTCCGATCTTGTCGTCAAGGTCAAGGAACCCCTGGAGGAAGAGTACGATCTTCTGAAGACGGGACGGGCGCTTTTCACCTATCTCCACCTGGCGCCGAACCGCCCGCTCACGGAGACGCTTCTGCGGAAATCGATCACGGGCATCGCCTACGAGACGGTCCAGCTTCCCGGCGGGGCCTTCCCGCTTCTGGCGCCCATGAGCGAGGTCGCCGGCAGGATGTCGATCCAGATCGGGGCGACCCTGCTGCAGAAGTACAACGGCGGTTCGGGGATCCTCCTCGGCGGCGTGCCCGGGGTTCTGCCCGCGGAAGTCGTCATCATCGGGGGCGGAACGGTGGGCATCAACGCGGCGAAAATGGCAGTCGGCCTCGGGGCGCGGGTCACCGTGGTTGACATCAACGTGAACCGGCTCGCCTACCTGGACGACGTTTTCGGCGGCCGGGTATCGACGCTGGTCTTCAACGAATTCAACGTGGCCCAGATGGTGAAGCGGGCGGACCTTCTTGTCGGCGCGGTCCTGGTGACCGGCGCGAAGGCTCCGAAGACGGTGTCCGAGGCGATGGTCAAAACGATGAAGAAGGGCTCCGTCATCGTCGACGTCGCCATCGACCAGGGCGGCTCCATCGAAACGGTGGACAGGATCACGACCCACGACAATCCCTGCTACGAAAGGTTCGGGGTGGTGCATTATTCCGTCGCGAACATGCCGGGCGCGGTGCCGCGGACCTCCACGCTGGCCCTCACCGGGGCCACCCTGCCGTACCTGCGCAGGCTGGCGGAAAGGGGTGTGGACGCCGCGATGAGGGAGGACCCGGTCCTTCTGGCGGGGCTCAACACCCGCAAGGGTTTTCTGACCAACAAGGCCGTGGCGGACAGCCTCGGTCTGCCGTACACCGACGCCGCCGCGGCGATGAAAGCCTAGAACCCGCATCATGCCGGTCCTTTTCGCCGCGCTGTCGGCCCTGCTTTACGGGTCGGCCGATTTCGCCGGGGGCTTCGCGAGCCGCCGGAACTCGGTTTTTTCGGTCATTTTCTTCTCCCAGATCGCGGGACTTCTCGCCGCCCTCCTGGCGGCGCCCCTGGCGGGGCCGAACGCGCCGGCCGCCGCCGATCTGGCGTGGGGCGCCGCGGCCGGAATTCTCGGCGCCCTGGGCCTGGGCTTCCTTTACCACGGCATCGGCAGGGGGATCGTCGCGGTGGTTTCCCCCGTATCGGCCCTGACCGGGGCGGTGGTTCCGATGCTGTTCGGTCTCATCGCGGGCGAATCGCCGTCTCCCGCGGGGTGGGCCGGCGCGGCGCTGTGCCTTCCCTCGACGGTCCTCCTTACCTGGGAGGGCTTTCCTTCGGGCGGCGCCGGCGGAGGGCCCGGCGCTTCCGCCGCCCGGCGGTCGCTGAGGATCGGTCTTCTCGCCGGCCTGGGCTTCGGGGGCTTTTTCATCGCCGTGTCCCGCACCGGCGCCGACGCGGGATTGTGGCCCCTCGTCGCGGCCCGGTGCGCTTCCATCCTGGCCGTGGGGGCATCGGCGCTCCTTCTGCGACGGCGTCTGGGCGTGGGCGCCGGGGCGCGAAGGATCGCGATTTCCGCGGGGATCCTGGACATGGGGGCGAACATCGCCTTTCTGCTGGCCGCGCGCTCGGGAATGCTGGTGCTGGTTTCCGTGGTCACGGCCCTGTACCCGGGGCCCACGGTGCTGCTGGCCCGGATTTTCATGGGCCAGCGCCTGGGGCCGGCGAAGGCCGCGGGGCTCGTTCTCGCCGTCGCGGGGACGGCCCTGATCGGGGCGGGATAGCGCCGCCGGCGCCGGACCTTCCCGCGCGCCGGCTACGCCAAGCCTTCGGCCCTGATTTCCCGGGCCGCCGCTTCCACGGCGTCGGCGAGCCCCGCGATGTCCCCGATGCGGGTGTCCGGATTCATCAGGGAGAGCCGGAGCCAGCGCCTGCCGCCTGATTCCGCGGAGGAAACGTAAAAATTCCCCCCGGCTATGAGTCTTTCCCGGACGAGGAGCTGAAGGGAGTCGTCGCCATCGACGCGGAAACAGAGGATGTTGCTCTGCGGCTCCGCGGCGCAGGAAAAACCCGGCCGGGATGAGAGCAGCTTCCACGCCTCCCGGGTCAGGCCGAAACGGCCGTCAACGTAATCCTGGAGCCCTTTTTCCCCCATCGCCGCGAGGACCGCGTAGAAGCGGAGGCCCAGTCCGGCCTTCGTGCATTCCACCGTCCGGTGAATGAAGTCGAATCCCGGCTGTTCCTTTTCATGGAAGAGATAGCTCGCCTCCTGGTGGAAGGCCCGGTCCAGCGTACCCGCGTCACGGACGAGAACCGCCGCGCAGAGGGTCGGGGTCCGGAGAAGCTTGTGGGCGTCCCAGACCAGGGAGTCGGCTTTTTCCGCGCCGGCGAGGAGACTCCGGTGCTTCCGCGAAACCAGGGCACCCGCCCCGTGGGCCCCGTCGACGTGGAACCAGATTCCCTCCCGGCGGCAGAAATCCCCGATTTCGGCGAGGGGATCATAGAGCCCCAGGGCGGTGGAGCAGGCGTTTGCCGTCAGCGCCAGGGGGCGCCTTCCCGCATCCCGCAGGCGGCGCAGCGCTTCCGGCAGCCGGTCGGGAATCACCACGCCCCGCCCGTCCGTTTCCAGATGGAAAACCGCCTTTTCGCCCAGGCCGAGAATTCCCGCCGCCCGGGCGATGGAGTAGTGGCTTCCGGCGGGGGCCAGGAGCCCAAGGTCCGGCGGGTTCCCGTTGGAGAAGACGTCCGGAACCAGGCGGCTCCGGGCGGCCAGGAGGGCGGTGAGGTTGGCCAGGGAGCCGCCGTGGGTCAGAACCCCGCCGCCGTGGGATTCCCGGCCGCCGGAGGGGATGTCGGGGAAGGGCGAGGGTTTCCAGCCGATTTTGCCGAGCATCCAGTTTATGACGAAGAATTCAATCGCCGCCGCCGCGGGGCCCATCTCGTAGATCGCCATGGCGTTGTTGGTGAATCCGTCCACCAGGGACGCCAGGCTTCCGGCCGGATGGGGAACCGCGACCTGGTGCGCCATGTACGCCGGGTGATGGAGCCGTGTGGTCAGGTCCAGGTACCTGTCGAGAAACTCTCCCAGGGCGGGGCCCGAAAGCCCGCCCTCCCGGACCGGCGTCTCCAGATCGAGCTCACGGACGATCCTGCTCAGGGGGACCTGGTTGATGACCCGGCCCCGTCCCGCCGTCGATTCCCGTAAGTGGCGGGCGAGACGGTCCGCGACGATCTCCAGGTCGGCCTGGAACGGATAACCGGATTGTTCGCTTTTTTCCATCCGGCCATTCTACGCCCCCGCGGCGGGTGGTTCAAGGCCGCGGGGCCTGTGACCTCCGCGCCGCCTGCGGCTTTACCGGACCGCGGCCGGTGCGATATTCATCGGGACGGAAGGGCTTCCGCCCGGGCGGCCTCCCAGCCGAGGATGGCTTTTTTCCGGGCCGGACCTTCGCCGTAATTTCCGAAGTCTCCGGTCTTCCGGAGGACCCTGTGGCAGGGAATCAGGAACGGAACCGGATTGTCTCCCACGGCATTGCCGACCGCGCGGGCGGCCCGGGGCATTCCGAGATGCCGCGCCAGGTCCTCGTAGGTGACCGCCCGCCCGGTAGGTATTCTGAGCAGGGCCTGCCAGACCTGGATCTGGAAGTTCGTGCCCCGCACGTACAGGTGCAGGGGACCGGGCGGGACCGGGGCGGCTGCCGCCGCGGGATCGGGCGGCGCGCCGGGAAGGGGCGGAAAAATCCGCGGCGCCAGCGGGGCCGTCGCGGCGGGGTCGTGACGGATCCGGGCCGCCGGCCATCGGGCCGCGAGCCAGGCTGCGAGCCCGGTCTCCCCGGCGCCTTCCCTGACGAAGCGCAGGCCGCAGATCCCGCGGCCGGTGACGGCGATCATGCAGCGGCCGAAGGGCGACGGGTGAAAGCCGTACAGGATGTCCAGCCCCCCGCCCCCCCGGCGGTACTCGCCGGGCGTCACCGCCTCGCAGGCGACGAAGAGATCGTGGAGGCGGCCCGGGCCGGAAAGCCCCGCGTCGAAGGCGGCGTCGAGTATGCTGCCCGAGCCTTCCAGGATTCTCCGCGCGTGCTCCTTGGTCAGGAACTGGAGAAACCGCTTCGGGCTGATTCCCGCCCAGCGGCTGAAGATGCGCTGGAAATGGAATTCGCTCAGGCCCAGCTCCCCGGCGAGTTCGGCCAGGGAAGGGCGGCGGGGGAAATTCCTTTCCAGGAAGAGTATGGCTTTTTCGATCCGCCGGTAATCATCGGCGGCGTCGGTGGCATCCGGGTCTTTCATGCTTTCATTGTACGGCCGGCGGGGCGGGGCGGCAACCCGATTCTTGCGGCCCTAGCCGGTAAGGAAACCCCGGAGCCGGCGGACCAGGCTGATTTTCTTGACGTGGATTTCCACGGCATCGCCGCCGGGGATCTTCTCCGCCGCCAGCACGAGGTCCGCCCCGATCTTGCGCAGTTCCCGGGGCCGCGCCAGGATCCGGGACGGCGAGCCGTCGGATGAGCGGAGCACGATTTCCAGGTAGTCGGACCTGCTTTCCAGGGCCTGCTCGATGACCAGCACCTTTCCCACGTAGTTCAGGCCCTTCGCCTCGGTCCTCTCCCGACGGGCCGGGTCCGGCCGTATCTGTTCCGGAAAGACAACCAGCCTGCGGCGTATCCTCTCCCGGATCTCCCCCGCCTGGTCCTCCGGCAGACCCGTTTCGGCGAGACGCCGGAGAAGGTCCTCCCGGATCTCCCGGGGATCTTCGGCAGGCGGGGCCTTCTCCGGCCGGGGTCCCTTCGCGAGGGGGGGGGCTTCCGTCCGGGGGGGCGAGAAGGGCCGGGGGAAGAGGATCCCGCCCCGGGGGATTCCCGGAGGCAGGGCGGACGGGTCGAAGAGGGCTGGCGGCGCCGGCGGCGTCTCCGCGGAGGCCAGTTCCTCCGCGTCCCGGAGACGGGGAAAGATGTCGATCCCCGCGTCCCGGAAAATCCGCACGCAGGCGTGGAGGTCCGAACGGCCCACCAGGTAAACCCCCGGGGCGGGGTGCAGTTTCACCAGGCGGCGGAACCCCGCGTGGTGGTCAAGGACGCCCCGGCGGTCCTCGTCGGCGACGATCACCACCCCCTGGTACAGGGCGATGCTTCCGTACTCCCGTTCCCACACTTCCAGGCTGAACAGAACGTTCTGCGGCAACGATCCTCCGGACAGCTCCCGGAGGCGTCCGGCCAGGGCCTTCCCGTCGAAGCCCAGGCCGAGGGCCCGGGAAAACGAGGCCTTCGAAAGCTCGTAGACGGGAAACAGGTCGAGCTTCTTTATGTCCGCCGCCGCGGCGAGAAGGATACCGTCCCGGAGGGGAAGGCCGGGTTTGACGGTGATGTCGAAGTTCGGCTGGACGATGACCCGGACCGGTTCGCCGGCGGCGGGGGCCGGAAGGGAAAGCCGGGGGTTCCGGGCGTAGGTTTCCCCGCCGGAGGGCAGAAGGACGCCGAAATCGATGAGGCCTTCGATCCAGTCGACGCCGACGACGGGCTTATCCGGAAGACGGTGGGCCGCCAGGCGTCCGAGCCGGACCAGGGCCCCCATCGTGCAGGCCCGCCCGGTTTCGATGGCCGGAAGAAAGGACGCCAGCCATTCCGCCTCCTTCCAGGCCGCCGGGAGCTCGTCGTTCCGGCTGCCGCGGACAAGGAGGCAGAGCCGGGCCGTTTCCGGCAGGCCGGCGAATTCCCGGAAGGCGTCGATGTCCGGTTCGAGTTTCGCGTCCTTCCGGCGCAGCAGCTTCACCGTCACGAGG
>CAZGUL010000074.1:0-10235 GCA_964529055.1 uncultured Spirochaetaceae bacterium | reverse complement strand
TTTGCCGATGGAGATGGAGCAAAAGTTAGAAATCCTAGCTAGAAAAAAGCATAAATCTAAAACCGATCTTATCCGGGAAGCATTGGAAAACCTATTTTTTCAAGAAGAATCAGAAAACGATTCATATGAGCTTGGTGAAGAGTACTTTGGAAAATATGGTAGCGGGAATGGAACTTTATCTAGTACTTATAAAGCCAGAATCAAGGAAAAGATAAATGCTAAATACAATTCTTATTGATGCAGGGCCTTTAATAGCTCTATTCGATAAAGATGATAAGTATCATACTCAAATAAGAAAATTTATAAAAGATGGTAAATACAAATTTTTAAGCACAACAGCAGTTGTAACTGAAGTTACACACATGCTAGATTTTAATGTAAATGTTCAAATTGATTTTCTTGAATGGATTATGAAGGAGGGAGTTCTTCTTCAGGAGATAAATCAAAAAGATATTAGCAGGATAATAGAGCTAACAAGAAAATATTGTGATAGACCAATGGACTTTGCAGATGCAACCCTCGTAATCGCCGCAGAAAAAACCGGCATAAAAAAGATAATAAGCATCGATTCTGATTTTGATATTTACAGATTACCAAAAAAAGTAAAGATAGAAAATGTTTTTTCAGGTGTACTTGTCAATATCTGATCTGACAATTTCATAAAAATTTAGTGCCGTCCACTGACAGCCGAGACATCATCGGACACCTGCTCCTCATATCCTATCATTTTCTCCTTGGCTATGTGGATAGATTCTTTGAAGGTCTCCATCGGAGTCTTCCCGAAGCACCAGCGGCCGGTGTGCGGTCGGCGCTCATTGTATTCTTCCAGCCACGCATCCAAGTCCGCCTGCAGCGATTCAAGGCTGTCGTAGACCTTCTTCCGGAAGACGATCCGGTAAAACTCGTTGAGGATAGTCTTGTGGAACCGTTCGCATATCCCGTTGGTTTGCGGGTGCCTGGCCTTCGTTTTCGTATGTTCCACATCTTCCAGTTCCAGAAGAAGCTCATACGGGTGGTGCTCGATGACCCCGCAGAACTCCGTTCCCCGATCGGTGAGCACCCGAAGCAAGGGAATCTCGTGGCTGTTGTAAAAGGGCAACACCCGATCATTGAGCATATCCGCCGCCGTGATGGGAGTCTTGTTCGTGTACAGCTTCGCATCGGCATATTTACAGTAGGTGTCGATAAATGTCTGCTGATACACTCTGCCGACCCCCTTCAGCGTACCCACATAGAAGGTGTCCTGAGCGCCCAGGTAACCGGGATGCTCGCTCTCGATATCCCCGTGGTCGCGCTCATCTTCACGCTTTTTCTCCAGGGCGATAAGCTGCGTTTCGGTATAGACCAGCCCCTCCTGGGCGGCTTTGGCTTCCAGCGCCTTGAGCCGCTTCTGAAACACCTCCAGGTCGTGCCGCAGCCAGACACACCGGACACCTCCCGGGGAGATGAACAGGCCCTCTTTCTTTAATTCATTGGAGATCCGCACCTGGCCGTAAGCGGGGTATTCAAAGGTCTTCCGCAGAACCGCTTCCTCGATCTCAGGCTCAACACGGTTCTTCGGATTCGGCTTGCTCTTGCCGATCTCCAGCAGACCTTCTTCCCCGTTCATCTGGTACTGCTTGAGAAAACGGTAGTAGGAATCGCGGGAATACCCCATGATCCTGCAGGCTTCGGCGACGTTTCCCAGCTGCCTCCCTAACTCAAGAAGCCCTATCTTCGGCTTCACGATCTTCTGATGCATCGTCATTTGATCTTCACTCCTCCCTTAGAGTGTCAGATCAGATTATAGCACATACACCTGACAGGTTCCCCCGTTCAGGGAAATATGAACGCAAAACATCCTATCCTTCGACTTCGACCTGGAAACCTCCATAGGCCATCTGCTTCATGTCGAAGGGCATGGGCATGTCCTTATATTCTTCCGCCATCTCACCCATCTCCTTCATCACCTTGGCATTCACTTCATCGCGATGCTCTTTTGATCTGAAAATGATGAAGGAAAACCAAACGGCCTGACCCTCCTGCGCCCCGGTCATTTCCGGGAATGAACGTGCTCTTTCTCCGCCCATTTCCGGGGGAACGATGTCGTCGGCCCGGCATTCATAATACCCCAGCGCTCCATGCTTCATCCACGAATCGCGACCGCCTTCAGCCATCCGCCTGTAATCATCATTCCTGCCTTTCGGAATTACCAGAACGAACCCGTCCACATACTTTGGCATTTCCGATTACCCCCTTATCCAACGGGAAATCCTTATAAATGTAATAGTATTCAAGCAAGGCGGCAACAGACGAACGGATTCGCGGCTGAAGCATGACAACCATGAGCGTCCTCACGGAGGATGCCGCAATAGGAGAAAGAGGCCGATTGAAACGGTTGAAGGACGTGTCTGATCCAAGTCATAATGCCAGACCCCAGCGTTAGTTGTACACTTGACAGTCGGATCGGAGGCGGACACAGCCTTGCTGATCCAGGGCGACGACAGACTGCGACATGGCGCTGAAGGGGCTCGCGAACTGAGGGGGTGACCATGGACGACGGAACTCTTGCCGAAAGCATCGCCCGGGCGATGGACTGTGACGACACCGGGCTCGTCGCTTTTCTCCCCTACATCCTGCAGGACTTCTTCGAGATCGGCTCGTCCGCCGAATCCATCCTGGAGATCGTGCGGGAAAACACGACGAACCATCGGGAACTCAAGGTTCTCGATCTCGGTTGCGGGAAGGGTGCGGTGCTGCTGAAAATCGCGGAGACCCTCGGCTGCAGGTGCCGGGGAATCGACGGGATCCCCGAATTCGTCACAGAGGCCGCCCGCCGGGCGAAGGAAAAGGGTCTGAAGCATTGCTCTTTCACCGCCGGCGACCTTCGGGAGGAAATCAAATACCTGGAAAAACAGGACGTGGTCATTCTCGGGTCGGTCGGCCCGGTTCTCGGCGATTACCGGGAAACGATGGAAAAACTGAAACCGCTGCTGGAGCCCGGCGGAATCATCATCCTTGACGACGGGTATGTGAAGGACGACGGCGGACCGGGTCACGGGATGGTCAGGAAAAAAAGCGATCTCCTCCGGGAAATCGGCGCCGCCGGGATGGAAATCGTCAGGGAATATGTGTGGGACGACAAGGATTCGTCGCCGGACTACGGGCGGGAGTACCGGCTGATCGTGAAACGGTGCGGGGAGCTGATGGAAAAACACCCGGACCGGCGGAAACTCTTCGAGGACTATATCCGGAAGCAGGAGAAGGAGTATCATGCCCTGGAAAACGACATCGTGTGTTCCGCGATGGTGATTTCCCGGAGGCGAAGATGAGCGACGCATCGATCCACGATTTCGACTTCACGCTGATCTGCGAGTATTTTTCCCGCATCCCGCGGCAGGGCCCCGGGAGCCCGGACGTAACCGTCAGGGCCCTGGGCTTCGTCGACGGTCTGACGCCGGAATCTCAAATCGCCGACCTGGGCTGCGGGACCGGCGGCCAGACGATGGTGCTGGCGGAGAACGCGCCGGGGCGCATCACGGGCGTCGACCTGTTTCCCCTGTTCATCGACATCTTCAACGCGGACAGCCGGAAGCGGAACCTGCAGGACAGGGTGAGCGGCGTCGTCGGCTCGATGGACAGCCTTCCCTTCCGGAAGGAGGAACTGGACCTGATCTGGTCGGAAGGGGCGATCTACAACATCGGGTTCCAGCGGGGACTGAACGAGTGGCGCGCCTTCCTGAAGCCCGGCGGCTTCATCGCCGTGTCGGAGGCCACGTGGTTCACCGAACGGCGGCCGGAGGAGATCGACGCGTTCTGGAAAAAGGAATACCCGGAAATCGACACCGCCGCGGCCAAGATCGGGCAGATGCAGAAGGCCGGGTACATACCCGTCGCCTCCTTCATCCTGGCCGAATACTGCTGGACCGATAACTTCTACGTCCCGCAGATCCCCGCGCAGGAGGAGTTCCTGAAAGAACACCCGGGCAGCAGGGCCGCGGAGGAACTCGTCGCGAACATGCGGCACGAGGCGGAACTCTTTGATAAATACGGAAAATATTACGGTTACGTTTTCTACATCGGGAAAAAGTTGTGATGAGCGCGGTTCGCAGGGTGTCTTCGGAAAAACAGGGCGGAAAACTCAGAATCGGCGATCACTGGAACGCGATCACGATCATAGCTTTGTCTCAAACCAATCCCCTGAAGGCGATCGCGGAGTTCGTGGAAAATTCCATCGACGCGAAAGCGAGGAACATAACCATCATTCGGGGCAAGCAGAAGAGCGAATATTTTCTGAAAATCATCGATGACGGCGAAGGCATATCCGATTTTTCGTACGTCGCCACGCATATCGGGGACTCGATAAAGCGGAAATTGAAGAAACAGGGGGCGAAGGGAATTCAGGGAGAATTCGGAATCGGTCTCCTGAGTTTCTGGACCGTCGGCGAATCGCTGGTCATCACCTCCGCAGGCTCCGAGGGCACGACGCGTCGGATGCATCTGGTCAAAGGGAACCCGGCCTTTTCGATACGCACCGTGCCGTCCCTTTTCGCGCAAACAGGAACGGAACTTCACATTCAGCCGATACTTGCCGGTGTCCGTCAGCTTTCGGGCGACAAGATCCAGAACTATCTCGCGTCCGAACTCAGGGACAGAATATCCAGGAGCGGAGTCAGGATCCGCATCGTCGACCGGACGTCCCGAAGAGAGCTGATCGTCGAGCCAAGGAAATTTCACGGGCGGCTCCTTCACGCGCTTCCGGAAATCCGGAGTCCCCTCGGTGAAATCTACGCGGAGCTGTACATATCCCAGCCATCCCCGGAAAACGTCGTCGGGCTTTACAAGGATGGAACGCGGATACTTCCCGACATCGCGACGATCGAGAGGTTTCGCAAATTCCCGTGGACTTCGGGATACCTGGAGGGAATCGTCGACGCTTCCTTTCTCCAGCTCACGCCGGGAACCCGGGACGGAATCGTATTCGACGAAGCCTTTCAGTCCCTTTCAATTTCGCTTGAAAACATCGAGGAGGCCATCGCCGAATTGATCCGGGAACAGCAGAAGGCCGAGGAGGAAGAAGCGAGCAAGGCGATTCTGCACCGCGTCACCCGGGCGCTGAAGGAGGCGTTTCTGCTTCTCCCCCAGGAGGATTACGGCTGGCTCAACATCCAGGCGGGGAGAAAAGCGAACATTTCCGGCGGCCCGGTTCACGGAGCGGAGGAGGAGACGGGCGGCGACGTTTCCTGCGGGATGGAATCGGCAGGCGGGAGAGAGCCGGTACCCGCCGCGGAAATAACGGACAGGGACGGTGCTGAGGGGAATCAAAAAGAATTTTTCCAATATCCCGGGCCCTTGTTCAGTTTCATGATTTCGCCCGCAACCGCTTTCATGGGCGTAGGCGAAAAGCGCCGTTTCCGGGGTATCGCCCGGGACAAGTCCCGGAGGGTTCTCGATGCGGGCGTCGTGTTCTCGTGGTCCATCGCGGAGGGGACAGGCAGCCTCAATTCGACGGATTCGGAGTTCGTGGAATTTTCCGCCCCCTCAGAACCGGGACTCACGATCATCGAAGGGAACGTCCGGCAGGGCGGAGAGACACGCAATGCCCGGGCGGCTGTCACGATTACGGCGGAACTCTTGCCGCAAAGAAGCAGGGAGTCTTCCGGGCGAAGAAAAGGACTGCCCGGTTACACCTACAGGAGCGCGCCCGGGGAGCTGTGGAGGTCACGGTACGATGAAGAGAATTCGCTCATCATCATAAACAATGCCCACCCGGACTTCATATTCGCCTCACGTCACGGAATGACGAAACTCAGGTACATCGTGCGCCTGTTCGCGAAGGAATTGGTTATCGCGAATTTCCCGGAGGCCGGAAAAGAGGAGCTCATCGAGAGAATGGTCGAATTGACCCTTTACGCGGAGGAAAACCTCAAGTAAGGGCCGCCAATATGTGCCCGTTTCCGGCACAGACGGTGCGCAGAATGGGCGCATGAAAAACAAAAAAGAAAACACAGTGGATTTCTCCGCCATGAGACGGCGGAGCGGCGTTCTGGAGAACGCCCGGGAGACGCTGAAGGACGAGTTCGTCGGGCTGGACCCGATCATCGACGGCATCGTGGACACCCTGCGGTCCTGGTTCCTCGTGCCGGAGCTTCAGCGGCGGCCGCTGGTCGTCAATCTCTGGGGCATGACCGGCGTGGGAAAGACGGCCCTCGTGGAACGTCTCGCGGAGCTTCTGGAATATTCCGACCGGTATTACCGCTACACCATGGACAGCGACAAGGCGGGCGCCGTTCTGGCCGACCAGCTCGGGGAACTTGGCTTTTACGAGGGCGGGGATCCCTTCATCGCGACGCTGGACGAATTCCAGAAGTGCAGGACCATCGACGAAAACGGCGCCGAGACCGACCGGGAATCCGCGAAGGTCCTGTGGGACTTTCTGGACACCGGAAGCCTTCCGATGGGGGGAATGGGCTGTTTCCGGGACCTGGAAACCCTTTTCGAGCTGGACGGCAAGATCGCCGACTGCCTGCGGGACGGCGTGCGGGTCGAAAAGGGACGGGTCGTCGGGGGGTTGGACGCTTACAGACAAATCATGGAAGGCGACCTGGCCGTCAGGAGGGTATACGGCGGGCCGCAAAAGGTCGACACCGGCGCTCCCGACACGCGGCCGCGATTCATTCCCGATTGTTACCTGCAGGAGCTCTGCTCGTATGCGGCCGGCCTTTTTCAAAGTGAGCGCGACGCGAAGCGTGCCCTGGAGAACCTGGACGGACGGGAAACTCACGAGCTCGTGGACAGAATATGGCGAAAAACGCTGAGGCCCCGGACCACCGACGGATCGCGGGCCCTGGTCTTCGTCATCGGGAACCTGGACGAGGTCTACACGATGAGCGGGGAATTCAATCCGGACATGAGGGCCGACGATTTCCGCGACCTGTCGCGCAAGATCACGCTCCCGATGGTCAAGAACGCTCTGCGCAGGCGTTTCCGCAGCGAACAGATAGCGCGGCTGGGGAACATCCACTTCATCTATCCTGCCTTCGGGGAGGCGGAATACCGGGAGATCATCCGGCGGAAGTTCAGGCGCATGGAGGAGGATTTCCGCGGGGCCGCGGGACGGAGGATTTCCTTCGGAGCGCCTCTGGAGGACCTGGTCTACCGGGAAGGCGTGTATCCGTCCCTGGGAGTCCGGCCGGTCCTTTCGACGATCCACCGGATCGCCGCGTCCCGGCTCGGCGATGTCTGCGCGGAAATCGGCCTGAGGGACCTGGAAACGGACGAAATCGTCATGTCCCACGCAGACGGCCGGATACGGACGGAGTTCCTCCGCGGCGGCGAAGAGGTTTTCCGCCTCGAATGTCCCCACGTTCCGGAGCTGGAAAACCTGCGGGCCCCCCGCCGTGACGATGCGCAGGCCGTGGTCGCCGTCCACGAGGCGGGGCACGCCGCCCTGTCGTACCTGCTCCTGGGCCTCCTTCCGGAAACGGTCCGTTCGGTTTCCGCCGGCGCGGGCGCCCCGGGCTTCACGAGAGTGAAGGACAACCCCGACTACATCCGGCGCGGGGAGCTCCGCGAACGGATCGCCGTTTATCTGGGGGGCTTCGCGGCGGAGGAGATGGTTTTCGGAGCGGAAAACGTCACCTCCGGGGCCGCGGGGGACATCGACGCCGCGACGCGCCTCGCCGCCTCGGGCCTGAAGGTCTTCGGGTTCGGGGAAGTCCCCGCGGCCTATTCGGTCGCGGACGCAGCCGCCAACCACCGGGTCCATGACGACGGCAAAATCAACGCCGCGGTCGAGAACCTCGTCCGGGAAGGGGGAGCCCTGGCCCGGGAGACCTTGCGGAAAAACCGCGGAGCCCTCCTCGCGATCGCCGATATCCTGGCGGACGCATCCTCCGTCGGCCGGGAGGCGCTTTCCGAAATCTTCCGGCGCAGGCGGGCGGAGGAAGGTCCGGCCGGTTTCCCCTACAGGGAACGGCTGAAAGCCATGACTGCGGGCCGGACGGCCGACCCCGCATCCGCCCGGGCCGGCCATGCCGCTGCGGAGTGCGTGGTTCTCAATTCCGGCCCCGCCGCCCTTAGCAACTTCCGCCGGGATGGACTATAATTTTTCCGTGCGCGGACGAAACATCATCACGCTGATCAAGGCGGTCGATCTCCTGTCACGGCCCGGCGGGGTCACGATCCGCGGGCTGCAGGACGGGCTGGGTCTGTCCCGGAGGTCGGTCTACCGCCTTCTGGACACCCTGCAGGAACTCCGGTTCCCCGTCACCGAGAATGAAACCGGGGAAAGGGAAAAACGCTGGGGCCTGGAGGAGCGGTATCTGCGGCGGCTTCCGAACGTTTCCTTTCCGGATGTTTCGCTCAGCGGCAGGGAAGCGGTCCTGCTTCAGCTTCTCCTGGCCCGGGACAGGCTGTGGACCGATACGGAAATCGCGCCGGTGCTGGAGTCGGTACGGACGAAGCTCGCGGAATTCCTGCCTCCCGAAAAGTCTCCCGCCGCCGGGACGCCTCCGGCGGTGATGTCCGGCATGGACCCGAAAAAGGACTACCGGGGAAAGGAAAAAATCATCGAGGACCTTCTGCGGGCCGTCCGGGACCGGCGCGTCTGCGAGGCGGCCTACCACTCATTTTCCGCGGGAAAGGTCAAAACCTACCTGCTGCATCCCCTGCGCCTTCTGGACCACCGCGGGGGCATGTACCTTTTCGCGCGGGTGGAAGGGTACGGGGACGTCCGCCTGTTCGCGGTGGAGCGCGTCGAATCGCTCCGCGTCACGGAAAGGCTCTTTCCTGTTCCCGCCGGTTTCGATCCGGAAAAACTCCTGGCCGGGGCGCTGGACCTCAACCTGGGCGAGCCCGTGCGGGCGAAGGTCCGTTTTTCCGCCGGCCAGGCCCCCTACATCAGGGAGCGGAGGTGGGCGCCGGACCAGACGATCGAGGACCTGACGGACGGCTCGATCCTGCTGACCCTCACAACGTCCGGAACCTACGACCTCCGGCGGTGGGTCCTGTCCCTGGGCGCCGAGGCGCGTCTCCTGGAACCGGAGTGGCTGGCGCGGGAAATAGGCGATGAGATAGGGCGGATGCGCGCGATGTATGACGAGGAAGGAAGGAGGCGCACATGACATACTGCTGGACCACGATCAGCGTGAGCGATCTGGAAAAGTCCCTGGGATTTTACCGGGACATCCTGGGGCTCGAAATGACCCGGTCGAATCCACCCTGGAAAAATTCACCGAATTCCTGAAGACCCGGGAGCTCGGGATTTGCCGCGGCGTCCCGCGCGCTGGAGGCTTTTCGGCTGGACTCCGGCTCCGGCCCGTGCTAATTTATCCCGAGCCATGACGAAAGCGGAAATTCAGCGGATAATCGAAAACGACTTCACCTCCCTGTGCGCCGCCGCGGCCGGGGTTTCCGGCGGGACCCTCGTCCGGGACGGTCTGTACTCGTTCACCCGGGGCAGCCTGATGGAATGGTACGACAAGGTCTTCGATTTCCGTCTTCCCGTCCCGGACGGCGGCGCCTTTGCCGCTGATCTGGTCCGCCGGATCGAAAAAGGGGAAATTCCCCGCAGCGTCTTCCTTGCCTCCGGGCCGGAGACGGAGGCCCTCGAGGCTCCGCTTGTCCGCGCCGGTTTCTCGGTTTTTTACGAGCAAACGGGAATGGCCGTCCGGCGCGGTGAGCTCCGCGCTCCCGAGGGCGGTCCCGGCGAAATCGGCCCTGTCACAACCGGCGAAGACCTGGATGCCTGGATCGCCTGCCTGGACCTCTCCTTCGAGCGGAAGCGGAACAGGACCCAGTACGGGAAGCTCGCCGGGGCCGACGGCATCAGCCTCTGGGGGATCCGGGACGGCGGCGTCATGGTTTCGACGATCCTCCTCCAGGAACGGGGGGAGGCCTCCGGGATCCACCTGGTATCCACCCATCCGGACCACCGGAAAAAAGGGCACGGCGCCCGGCTCACCGCCTTCGCCGCCGGGCGGGCCTTTTCCGCGGGGGCGGACAGGGTCGTCCTGCTCTCGTCCCCCATGGGGCGGGGCATGTACGCGGGCCTGGGATTCGCTGTTTACGGCACGGTGAAGCACCTGAGGTACGGCGGTCACTGAAATTTGTTTTAAGGGAGGATATATGGCCGCGATAAAAATCATGCCGTGTTTGGATATGAAGAACGGCCGCGTCGTGAAAGGCGTGAATTTTGTGGATCTGAAGGACGCCGGGGACCCGGTGGAGAACGCGAGGTTTTATCAAAGCGAGGG
>CAZGUL010000073.1:0-10255 GCA_964529055.1 uncultured Spirochaetaceae bacterium | reverse complement strand
GCCCATGAGCTTTTGCGGAAAAAGCAGGCCTGCGCCGTGGAACTGGCGCAGGCCCTGAAGGAATTGGGAGGGGATCAATGACGATTGCGAACAGGGTCGCCTACGGCGACACTCTGATAGAGCTGGCGCGGGAAAATCCGGACATCGTCGTTCTGGACGCCGATGTCGGGAAATCCACCGGAACGATCCAGTTCAAGAAGGCGGTCCCCGACCGCTTCATCGACGTGGGAATCGCCGAGCAGAACATGATCGGCGTCGCGGCGGGGCTCGCGTCCTGCGGCAAAATTCCCTTCGCCGCCACCTTCGGCGTGTTCGCCAGCATGCGGGCCGTGGAACAGCTCCGCAACGCGGCGTGCTACACCCGGCTCAACGTGAAGGTCGCGGGCACCCACGCCGGTCTGGAAACCGGGCCCGACGGGGCCACCCACCAGGCCATCGAGGACATCGCGATCATCCGCAGCCTGCCGAACATGACGCTCTTCGCGCCGTCCACCCCGAACGCCAGCAGAAAGCTGACCCGTCTCGCCGCGGCGATCGACGGGCCGGTGTACCTGCGTTTCGGCAAGGACCCCGCGGAGGAGCTGTACCCGGACACCGAGGAGTTCCCCCTGGGCGGCAGCAAGGTGCTCCGCGACGGACGTGACGCGGCGGTCTTCGCCTGCGGTAACATGGTCGTCGTCGCGCTGGAAGCCGCGAAAATCCTGGAGGGCCGGGGCAAAAAGGTCCGGGTGATCGATATGTATTCCCTGAAGCCCCTGGACGAGACCGCGATCATCCGGGCGGCGGAAGAAACCCGCGGGATCGTCACCATCGAGGACCACAGCGTCATCGGCGGCCTCGGCGGGGCGGTCTGCGAAGTGACCGCGGCGAAGCGTCCGGCCCGGGTGGTCAGGATAGGACTCCAGGACAAATTCGGCCGTTCGGGGGACGCGAAAGGCCTGCACGAATTGTACGGCCTCACCGCGAAGAGCGTCGTCGACGCCGTGGAGGCCCTATGAAGCTGAGCTACCAGGTCTCCACCCCCGAGGTATACGCCGCGCCGGGGATCACCTCCTACCAGGGGGACTTCGAAACCTCCCTCGCGGCCCTCAGGGACTGCGGATACGATGGCGTGGAGCTCATGGTCCGGAACCCCCGGCTGGTGGACGCGGCGAAGCTCGGACGGAGCCTGGAAAAATTCGGCTTTCCCGTGCCGCTGGTCTGCACCGGGGAGGTCTACGGCCAGGACAAACTGTCGTTCGCCGACCCGGACGACACGCGGCGGGACGAGGCGGTGAGCCGGATCAAGGCCGCCGTCGACCTGGCCGCCGCGTTCGGAACGCAGATCAACCTCGGCCGGGCGCGGGGGGGCTTCCTGCCGGGGATCGACAGGGAGAAAACCTACAATCGGATATTCGCGGCCGTCCGGGAGGTCACCGACTATGCCGGGGCGAAGAACGTGGTTATCGCGCTGGAGCCGGTGAACACCCTGGGACTCAACTTCCTGAATTCCACGCTGGAGAGCCTGGAATACGTGAAAAAGGTGAATTCGCCCCATTTCCGGCTCATGCTCGACACGGCTCACATGCACATCGAGGACAGGGACATCGGGGAGAGCGTCCGGCGCAGCATCGGCTACGTCACCTTCGTGCACCTGGCGGACTCCAACCGCAGGTATCCCGGCGCCGGGGTTTTCGATTTTCCGGCCTTCATCAGGATTCTGAAGGAGGCCGGCTACAACGGCTGGGTCAGCGTGGAGGCTTTCCCGATGCCCGACCAGGACACGGCCCTCCGGAAGAGCGCCGAGTTCATCAAACCGCTTTTACAGTAAAGGATGCACAAACGATGAATTCCTACGAACGAGTCATGACGAGCCTCAAATTCCAGGAACCGGACAGGGTGCCGGTGGCGGAATTCCTCATCGACAAGAGGGTGTACACCGCCCTGATGCCCGAAGCGCGGGAACAGTACGATTTCGACGTCAAATTCGGTCTGGACGTCATCGCCGCCCGGGCCTGGTACCGGATCGTTTCCGAAACCGGCGGCACCTACACCGACGAGTGGGGCATCGTCTACACCCGCAACAAGGAAATGGTCGCCCATCCCGTGCGGCCTGCCTACGAGGACACCGCCTTCCTGAAAAATTTCACCGTCCCCGACCCGGACATGCCGGAAAGGCTCGCGGGGCTGCCGAAAATGGTGGCGAACCACAGGAAGGAGAGGGCCGTCGCCTACGGCCTGCGGGCCATGTTCCTGTGGGCCGCCAACCTGGTGGGTCTGGACAACCTGCTGGTGTACATGCTGACCGAGCCCGATTTCGTCCACGATCTCCTGGAAACCATCCTCCGGGCCCAGATACGCCTGGCGGTCAACGCCGTCCGGGCCGGGGCGGACATCATCATCGAGACCGACGACTACGCGTTCAACAACGGCCCCCTGATGTCCCCGGAGCTGTTCGACCTGTTCATCACCCCGCGGCTCGCACGGTTCGCCGAGGCCGTCCACCGGGAGGGGGGCTTCTTCCTGAAGCACACCGACGGCAACATCATGAAGATCATGGATTCCTTCGTCGCCGCGGGCATCGACGGGATCCAGTCCCTCGACCCCATCGCCGGAATGGACATGGCGGAGATGAAGGCGAAGTACGGGAAAAAAATCTCCCTGTGGGGCAACATCGACTGCGGCAATCTCCTGGCCGACGGCACGGTGGACGATGTGAAAAAGGCTGTGCGGGAATGCATCCTCGCGGGAGCCGCCGGCGGAGGCTTCGTGCTGATGTCCAGCAACAGCATTCCCTATTCGGCGAAGCCGGAAAATTACCTGGCCATAATCCAGGGCGCGAAGGAGTTCGGCACCTATCCCCTGCGGGGGTAGGCGGCACCTGAGTGAGGTCGGTCCCGGTCCGTTTCGGGCCGGTTGATATCGTGACGAAAAAGGAGAGTGTGGTATGAAAAAGGCGTTTCTGGCGATTCTGCTTGTTTTTCTCGCCGCGGCGCTGGTCATGGCGGGCGGAAGCTCGGAAAAGAAAGCCGAGGGAGCGAAACTGGTGAAGGAATTCAAGCTCGGCTACATCAACAGCCCCATCGGCCCGATGCACGAGGCGGCCGTCAAATATGGTGAGCTCGTCCGGGAAGCCACCGGCGGCCGGTATTCCGTGAAGGTGTATCCCAGTTCCCAGCTCGGCAACGAAAGGGAGCTCACCGAGGCGGTGACCCTGGGCACCGTGGACATGACCCTGTCCGGCCCGACCCCCGTTTCCTGGTACATTCCCGAGTACAGCATGGTCAACTGCCCCTTCATCTACAAGGACCTCCAGCACTACATGAGGGTCTGGGACGGCGAGGTCGGCAAAATGATCAGCGGCCTCCTTCTGGAGAAAAAGGGCCTCAACGTCCTCGACAACTGGTACCGGGGACCCCGCTACCTGACGGCGAAAAAGGAAATAAAGACCCTGGACGACCTGAAGGGGCTGAAGATCCGCGTACCCGAGGCGGAAATCACCTTGGAAGTCTGGAAGATCCTCGGGACCAACCCGACCCCGGTGCCGTTCAACGAGCTCTACATGGCCCTGCAGCAGGGGGTCGTCGTCGCCCAGGAGAACCCCTTCGAGATGATCCAGACAGCGAGCCTCTACGATGTGCAGAAGTTCGTCATGAACACCCAGCACGTTGCGTCCCACTACATGCTGCTGATCGCCGACAAGCAGCTGAAATCCCTGCCGGCGGACATCCAGAAGGCCATCAAGGAAACCGCGGTGAAGGCCGGCGAGTACCAGGACAAGCTGATGATGGACGGGGAGCAGAAGATCCTGAAGGACCTGGAATCCAAGGGCATGAAATTCGTCGAAATGGACCCGAAACCCTGGAAGGAGATGGTGCTGAAGGAAATTCCGACCAAGTTCGCCTCCAAGTACCGGATGGACATTTTCGAAAAGATCATCAACACGAACTGACGAAGGCGTGAAGGCGGCCGGCGGGCTCCCGTTCCGGTTTTCCGGGACCCGGGCCGCCGGCCGCTCCGCCGCCGCTATGAGGGTGGAGAATGGACACACAAAAGCACGGTCCCCTGGACATTTTCGTCGCGTTTCTTCTTTTCTGCATCGTCGTGGTCATCACGGCCCAGATCATCTGGAGATACGTTTTCAACAACTCCCTGTCCTGGAGCGAAGAACTCAGCCGGTATCTCTTCGCCTGGCTGATCTTCGTCGGGGCGTCCCTGGCGATAAAGGAAGGCGCCCACATCAAGGTCGATCTTTTCTACAACATGTACGGCCCGCGGGCGAAGAGGACCGTCGACCTGGTCCTGTACGTCCTCACGGTTTTCGTCCAGGGGTATTTTCTCGTCTATTCCGTCGAATTCATCATCAAGACCCACGGTACCTACAGCACGGCGATGCAGCTTCCGATGAACATCGCGGTGTACCCGTCCCTGGCCGCGGGCTGCCTGGTGAGCATCTGGTTTTCCGTCCGCGGGTTCGTCGGGACCCTGAAAAGGAGAGCGTAACATGATCTGGATCGTGCTTGTTACGCTGTTCGGGCTGTTCGCGCTGGGCCTCCCGATCTGCTACTCCATCGCGCTGAGCACCGTCGTGTACGTCCTCATGAACCCGGACGTCATCTCCGGCCTCGCCCTGGTGCAGAGGACCATTGTCGGGGCGGACTCCTTCATCTTTCTCGCCGTGCCGTGCTTCATGCTCGCCGGTGAGCTCATGAACGAGGGCGGAGTGACGAAGAGGCTCATCGCCTTCGCGAGGAGCCTTGTGGGCAGCATCCGCGGCGGTCTGGCCTACGTGGTCGTGGTGGTGAACATGATCATGGCCGGCGTGTCCGGCTCGTCGGTGGCGGACGCCGCCGCGATCGGCACCATCATGATCCCCACGATGACGGCCCAGGGATACTCGAAGAGCTTCGCCTGCGCGGTCAACGCGGTGGCGGGAACCATCGGTCCCATCATCCCGCCCAGCATCGGCTTCGTCATCTACGCGGGAATAACCGGCGTTTCCGTCGGAAAGCTCTTCCTGGCCGGTGCCATTCCCGGCGTCATCATGGGCGCCCTGCTGATGTTCGTCTGCTACGTGGTGGCGGTCCGCAAAAACCTGCCCCGGAGCGAAAAATCCTCCCTGGCGGAGCTGTACCGGAATTTCAAGCAGTCCTTCGTGGCCCTGATGATGCCTGTCATCATCCTGGGCGGCATCCTGTCCGGCATCGTGACGCCCACGGAGGCCGCGGTGGTGGCGGTGCTGTACGGCATGTTCGTCGGGAAATTCGTGTACAGGGAACTGACCTTCGAGAAGCTCGTCCGGGTTTTCGTCACCACGGCGAAGCAGGCTTCCCGGATGGTGCTGATCGTGTGTTTCGCCAGCGCCTTCGGCTGGATCCTGACGTTCGAGGGGGTTCCCGAACTGATCGTGAACGCCTTCAGCGCCGTCGCCGACAAGCCGTGGATATTCCTTATCCTGATCAACATCGCGTTCCTGATTCTCGGCTGCTTCATGGAGGTAACCAGCATCCTTATCATCGCGACGCCGCTGCTGATGCCGGTGCTGCGGAACCTCGGGATCGACCTTGTGTATTTCGGCGTGGTGATGCAGCTCAACCTGATGATAGGCCAGATGACGCCCCCCGTGGGCATGCTGCTGTTCGTGATCTGCAGCATCGGGAAGATCCCGATGCAGGACCTGGTGCGGGGATCCCTGCCGTTTCTTCTCGCCCTCTTCGTCGCCCTGCTCCTGGTGACCCTTTTCCCGGGTATTTCGCTGTTCCTTCCGGGGCTCGTCATGTGAGGAGGCCGCGCGGCATTCGACAACGGGCCGCGGAGGTTCTACAATTCAGGTTAGACACATCCTTGATCTGCCGGCATGAAAATTTTTCAAGGAGGTTCTGATATGAGGAAATTGGCTGTTGTCCTTCTGGCGCTGCTTCTCGCGGCGGCCCCGCTCTTCGCGGGCGGAGGAGGGGAGAAAAAGGCAGAGGCCTCGGGGGTCCTGAAGATAGCGCTCAGCGCGCCCTTCACGGGCCTGGGGTCCATCCTGGGTGAATACATAAAGGAAGGCGCCCTGCTTGCGGTGGACGAGATCAACGCCGCGGGCGGGGTGAACGGCGCGAAGCTCGATCTGGTGGTCTACGACGACCAGGCCAACGCCAGCACGGCGGCGACGGTGGTGCGCCGGGCATTGTACGACGACAACGCTGTGGCGATCTTCGGGCCCAACATGTCCAGCGCGGTCATCGGCGTGCACACCCTGGCCCAGCAGGCGAAGAAACCGATGCTCGTGGGCGCCACCTCCCCGTCGTTCCGGTACGACAAGGTCAAGAACGACTTCCTGTTCCGCCTCCGGGCCGACGACGGTGTGAAGGTCGCCCAGCAGGTCAAATACATCGTCGAAAACCTGAAGGCGAAGAAGCCCGGCGTCATCTACGGATCCACCGATTACTGCACCTCCGCCCTGGCGGTGGCGAAGGAAACCTTCACCAAATACGGGATCCAGATCACAGCGCAGGAGCAGATGAAGGAGGGCGACAAGGACGCCACGGGCCAGATCCTGAAACTGAAGAACGCCGGCATCGACGTGCTGGTGGGTCTCACCCACGAGCCGGAGGGCGCCGTCGCCGTCAAGCAGGCCCGGCAGCTCAAGCTCGACGTTCCCATCGTCGGCTTCTCCGCGTGGGGCGTTCCCGCCTTCACCGACCTGGCCGGCGAGGCCGCGGTGGGAGTCGTTTCGGTGCAGGGCTTCAACCCCGCGGACACGACCCCGGTGGTCAAGAAGTTCGTCGACGCCTACAAGGCAAAATGGAACGGCAAGGAGCCCAGCGATCCGGCCCAGTGCTACTACGACGGCATCTACGTGCTGAAGAAGGCCATCGAGGCGGCGGGTTCCACGGATTCGGCGAAGATCGCCGAGGCCCTGAAGAAGGTGGAGTACTCGGGGGTCCAGGGCCCGATGAAGCTCGACGGTCTGCACAATTTCACCGACGTCTGCTACATTTCCCGGTTCGACGGAAAGATCTGGAAGATAATCGCGAAACTGTAAACGGTCTTACGGCCGGAATCACGATTCCCGCCTCCGGCACCGGGCACCCGTCCCGGTGCCGGAGGGGCGGAATTTCCCGGGGGCAGGGATGGAACTGAACGACATTCTCCAGAACGCCGTCGCCGGCGTTTCGATCGGCGCGACCTACGGCCTGATCGGCCTGGGGGTCGTGTTCCTGTGGCAGAGCATCAACCGGATCAACTTCGCGAACATCAGCTCAGCCATGCTTTCGGTGTACCTTTTTTACGCCCTCCACTCCCTGGCGGGGCTGTCCTACGCCCTTTCGTTCCTCGTTTCCATCGCGCTGGTGGCGGCCTACGGGCTCCTGCTCCGCTACCTGATCTACGAGCCCATAACGCGGAAGGGGGGAGGTCGGCTGGAATTCGTCGTGGCCACCCTGATGCTCTGCGTTTTCTGGCTTTCGGTGGTCAATGCGGTTTTCGGGGGCCTTCCGAAACCGTTTCCGCCGGTTTTCGGCGACCCGTCCCGGCTGGTGCATTTCGGGGGGCTCAGCCTGCCGTCGGTGTACCTGTGGATATTTCTCGTCGTTGCGATCCTCATCGGCTTCCTGCATTTCCTGCTTCGCAAGACCTTCATCGGCAAGATGCTCCGGGCCACCGCCCAGAACAAGGAGGCGGCGGAACTCATGGGGATCAACGTGAACCTCACCACGTCCCTGGCCTTCGTTCTGGCAACGACCCTGGTGGGCGTCGCGGGCATCCTCCTGGCGCCGGTGTACTTCGTGAGCCTCGAGCTCGGCGGGGGCAGCATCGGCGTCAAGGGCTTCGCCTCCGCGGTGATGGGCGGGCTCATCGACCCCTACGGGGCCATCCTGGGGGGAATAACCATAGGAATCATCGAGAATTTCTCGATCCTGTTCATTTCGTCCACGTACAAGGACATCATCGCTTTCATCGTCCTCGTGACGGTGCTTCTCTGGAAACCCCGGGGAATTTTCAACTGGGTGACGAAGGGGGACTGACGCATGCGCCGAAAGCTGAAACGGGCCGCCGCGGCGGCGTTCGTCCTCGTTCTCCTCGCCCTGCCTTTCCTGCTGCGGAACGATTACCAGGTCTTCGTGATGAACCGGGCCCTGCTCCACGTGATCCTCGCCTCGGGCCTCGTTTTCCTGACCGGCTTCGCGGGGCAGATTTCGCTGGGACAGGCGGGATTTTACGCCATCGGAGCGTACACATCCGCGGTCCTGACGTCCCGGCTCGGCCTCCCGATTCCCGCGGGCATCATGGCGGGCGTGCTTCTCAGCGTCGCCACCGGGCTCCTGCTCGCGGTGCCGTCCTTCAAGCTGAAGGCATTTTTCCTGTCCCTGGTGACGATCGCCTTCGGGCAGATCGTGTGGCTGCTTCTCCTCAACCTGGAGCCCCTGACCGGGGGGCCGGGAGGGCTCTTCAACATCCCCTTCATGCGGATAGGGCCCTCGGTCTTCACCAACACGGCGTACTATGACCTTTTCCTGCTCTTCACCTTCCTGACAGTCGAAATCATGCGGCGCATCAAGTATTCCCACATCGGCCGCGCGCTCTTCGCCGTGAACGACGACGAGACCGCCGCGGAAACCTGCGGCATCGATTCCCGGCGGGCCAAGATTTTCGCCTTCGGCTTTTCCGCCGGCCTGGCGGGCCTCGCGGGAGGCTTTTACGCCCACATGGCGGGCTTCCTGACGCCGGAGCCCTTCGTGTTCTTCGAGTCCTCCAACTTCGTCGCCATGGCCGTCGTCGGGGGCCTGCGGCACCTTTCGGGCGGCGTCATCGGGGGCGTCACGCTGACCTGGCTGCCGGAGCTCCTGCGGCTCAACATCCGGGGCTTCGAGAACTATTACCTCATCATCAACGCGGCCATCGTCATCCTGATCGTCGTGTTCCTGCCCAGCGGCCTGGGAGAAGGACTTTTCCGTTTCCTGGACCGGCTGTGGAAGGAGGATCCCGGGAAGCTGACCCTCCGGTCCGAAAAAAAGGGGAAACGGTCATGACGAACCTGCTGGAAACCCGGGGACTCACGAAAAAGTTCGGCGGCATCACCGCGAACAGGAACATCGACCTGGCCATCGCGGAGGGCAAAACCACGGGCCTCATCGGGCCCAACGGCTCGGGGAAAACGACCTTCATCAACCAGATTTCCGGAATCTTTCCCCCCACCTCGGGGAGCGTAGTCTTCAGGGGGGAGGCCATCACCGGCCTGCCGGCCAACCGCATCGCGTCCCGGGGGGTGGCCCGGACCTTCCAGCGGATACAGCTTTTCGACCGGATGAGCGCTGTGGAAAACGTCCTGGTGTCGCGGAAAAAATTCATGACATCAACGATTTTCGACGTTGCCCTGGGAACCCGGCGCCTCCGTAGGGAGGAGCGGGAGCAGTGCGACAAGGCCCGGGAACTCCTTGCCCTGCTGGGAATGGAGGAGGACGCGGACAAACCGCCGTCCAGCCTGCCGTACGGAAAAAGGCGGGCCCTCGAGATCGCCCGGGCCCTGGCCCTGGAGCCGTCCCTGCTGCTGCTGGACGAACCCGCGGCGGGCATGACGAAGGACGAGTTCAAGGAGGTCCTCCGGATCATGGACCTCCTCCGGGAGAGGAAGGTCACGATGCTCCTCGTGGAGCACACGATGGAATTCATCCGCCGGGCGGTGGACACGGTGTACGTGCTGAACTTCGGGGAGGTCATCGCGCAGGGGCCCTTCGACGAGATTGAAAAGAACGAGGCCGTCGTGGCGGCGTACCTGGGGGACGAGGAATGAGCGGCGAAAAAAAGGAACTCCTGCGGCTGGAAAACCTCTCGGTGGCGTACAACGGAATTTTCGCGCTCCGGGGGGTGTCGCTCGGGGTCGCGTCCGGCGAGGTCGTTTCGGTGCTGGGCCCCAACGGGGCGGGAAAAACGACGCTGCTCCGGACGATTTCCGGGCTCGTCCGGCCGGAGACGGGGTCCCGGATCGTTTTCCGCGGCGGAGACATCGCGGGACTGCCGGCCTACAAAATCGCCCAGGCGGGCATCGCCCACGTCCCCGAGGGCCGGCAGGTCTTTCCGGCCATGACGGTGGACGAAAACCTGGAGGTCGCGGGGGGCCGGGCGGCAAAAAGCGAGCGGCGGCGGCGGATCGACGGGGTGTACGGGCTTTTCACCGAGCTTGCGGGCCGGAAGGCCCAGCAGGCCGGATCCTTAAGCGGCGGGGAACAGCAGATGCTCGCCATCGGCCGGGCCATCGTCTCCGGCAGCGAAATCGTGCTGATCGACGAAC